>JAFYBB010000139.1 GCA_017540445.1 Clostridia bacterium
CAGGCCTCGGGCGTCAGCGGCTATGAGGTGCAGTACGGCACGAAGTCGAGCTTCGACGGCGCGAAGACGCTCGCCGTCAAGCTGAACAAGCGCATCAAGGCGGGCCAGACCGTCAAGGCCGCGCTGAACAAGCTGAAATCGAGCCAGACCTACTGCGTCCGCATCCGCGCCTACAAGACCGTGAAGGGCACGAAGTACTACTCGGCCTGGTCGAAGGTGATCAAACAAAAGACAAAATAGGGTAAATCCGGGAGGATATGCCCATGAAGAGAACACTGTCCGCCGTCCTGGCGCTGTGCCTGCTGGCCGCGCTGTTCGTGCCCGCGACGGCGGAGGATTTGGTCTGCGGGCCTGTGGAGGCGCCGGTGGGCGAAGCCTGGACCGCCGGCGCGGACAACGGGCTTTCCGTGGACGGCGTCGCGCTGACCGGGGACGACTTCACCGCGTGGACCGAGGGCGCGGAGGGCTGCGCCGTGTCCGCCCCCGATGAAGACGGGGTCGTCGTGCTCGGCCCCGACGCCGAGGTCCCGGAGCTCGACGCGGCGGAGCTGCCCGGAGAGGGCGCGCCCGAGGCCATCGACGATGGCGAGGCGGCGCGCTTCGATGCTCCGGAAACCCCCGCCGATCCCGGCAGCCTCCCCAACCTCCCGGAGCCGGACGCACTGTTCGCCGGTTACGTCCGGCGATTCTTTTATGGCGGCGGCAGGCGCGTGCTGATGGCCACCAACAACGCCGGCCGCCAGCTGTCGGGCCAGGACCGCGTCATCTACAGCGCGCTGAAGCAGGCCATCGTCCGGATCGCAAACGGCGACCTGTCCTCCACGGTCGTTCGGATTCCCGTCACCGACGTGCTGGGCAAGCTGTGCTTCACCGCGAGCGACCTGGGTGTGATCGTCGAATACGGCGAAGACCGCCGCCCGACCCAGGACAGCCTCAGCGCGCTGTACGCCGCATTTTGGAATCAATACACCTATCACTTCAACCGCATCCTGGATGCCCTGTGGTGTGACTGCACCTATGAGCTGTATTGGTTTGACCGGTACAATGCCCCGGTCCCCGTGCCAAAGCGCCCCTCCGCCATCAGAGTCTTCGATCATGACAGCGGAGAATACGCCGTCTGTCACAGGGAGGGGGACGCTGACATCACCATCTCCCTGCCGGTGCTGCAGCAGTATGCCGCGAAGGATTCCGAGAACAACATCGTCGAATATGCCATCGACACCGGCGTGATCGCCGGCGCCAAGGCGGCCGCCGCCAACGCACAGGCCATCGTCGACCGCTATGCCGACTGTTCGGATTATGCGAAGCTGTTCGGCTACGCCCATGAAATCTGCAAGCGGGTGACGTACAACAACGCCGCCGCCCGCGACACCTGGGAACTGACCGATCAGAACCCCTGGAAGCTGATCTGGGTGTTCGACGGCGATCCCGAAACCAACGTGGTCTGCGAGGGCTACGCCATGGCCTTCTCCTATCTGTGCGAGCGCTCCTCCTTTGATTCCGGCGTGCGCTGCTTCATGGTCAGCGGCAACGCGTCCGGCCCCCACGCCTGGAACATCGTGCGCATGGGCGACGGCAGCAACTACCTCGTGGACGTCACCTGGATGGACGGCGCCTGGGTCGACACCCTGTCCGGCGGGCTGGCCGACTGGATATCGCAGCAGAAGGGACACAGCCTGTTCCTGGCCGGCGGCACGGGCAGCGTGGAGGGCGGCTACACGGTGCAATACCGCACCGGCAGCAATACGACCCGGCGCACCTACGACGCCAATACCCTCGGCTGCTACACCGCCTCCAATCTGGCGCTGGCAAGCGCTCCGTACACGCTCAACGGCTTTCAGAGCATCGGCGGCGACACCTACTACTTCGACGACGGCGTCTATGTCACCGGCAACCGGACCATCGACGGCACCGCCTACGGCTTTGGCGAGAGCGGCGTGCTGGCGGCCACATGGACGGTGGGCTGGCACACGATAGACGGCGTCGATTACTATTTCGACGCGAACGGCCTGCACACCCACCACAGCGTCGAGGCCCTCGCTCCCGTGCCCGCCACCTGCACCGATACCGGCCTGACCGAGGGCAAGCGCTGCCGCGAATGCAGCGCGGTGCTCGTCGAGCAGGACGTGGAGCCCGCGCTCGGCCATGTCTGGGGCGCGTTGCGCTTCACGCTGTCCGGCGACAAGAAGACCATGACCGCCGCGCGCACCTGTCTGCGCGACGCCACCCACATCCAGAGCGAGACGGCGAACACCGTGGCGTCGATCGCGCAGGCCCCGACCTGCAGCGACATGGGCGCTACGACCTACACCGCGGCCTTCCTGAGCCCCGACTTCCCGCGCCAGACCCGGACCATCGCCGACATTCCGGCGCTGGGGCACGATTGGAGCGCGCCGGTTTACGCCTGGTCGGACGACAACCGCACGGTGACCGCCACCCGCACCTGCAAGCGCGCGGGCTGCGCCGAGACGCAGTCGGAGACGGTGGCCGTCTCCTCGGAGGTCACAAAGGCCGCGACCTGCGCGGATAAGGGCGAGACGACCTACACCGGCGCGGAATTCGCGAACAGGGCGTTTGCCGTTCAGACCAGGGCGCTCGAGAATATTCCCGCGCTGAGCCATGACCTGGTGCATCACGCAGCCAGGGCGGCGACCTGTACCGAAGCCGGCTGGAACGCCTATGACACCTGCTCCCGCTGCGATTACACCACATATGTGCAGATTCCCGCGCTGGGCCATGACCTGGTGCACCACGGCGCCCGCGCCGCCACCTGCACCGAAATCGGTTGGAATGAATACGACGCCTGCTCCAACTGCGATTACACCACCTATTCCCAGATTCCGGCGCTGGGCCACGACCTGGTGCACCATGCGGCCAGGGCGGCGACCTGCACCGCGGCCGGCTGGGACGCCTACAAAACCTGCTCCCGCTGCGATTACACCACCTATGCGGAGCTTCCCGCGCTGGGGCACGACCTG
>JAFYBB010000140.1 GCA_017540445.1 Clostridia bacterium
CACCCGCTGATCCACATCAAGGAGAAAATCACGAGCCTCCTTATGCAGCAAGTGTTTGCTCTGAAAGGAGGTCTTTTTATGTCCCGGAACACCCCCGATTCACCGAGGCTGTTCGCCTCGCCCTTTTCCCGCGAATACTGGCGGACGGCTGCCGGGGAATTCAAAAAGCAGCGCGTGCTGATCTTCGCGGCGCTGATGATCGCGCTGCGCGTGGCGCTGAAGCCGCTGGGCATACCGATCGCGGCCGATTTGAAGATCAACGTGGCGTTCTTCATCAACGCCTACGGGGCCATGGTGTTCGGCCCGGTGGTGGCCGCGGTGGCCGCCGCCATCTCCGACACGCTGGGCTGCATACTGTTCCCGACCGGGGTCTACTTCTTTCCGTTCATATTCATCGAGATCGCCGGGTCGGTGATCTTCGCGCTGTTCCTGTACCGCGCCGAGGTCACGGCCAAGCGGGTGATACTGTCCCGGTTCTGCATCGACTTCTTCGTGAACATCGTGCTGAACACGCCGGTGATGTGGCTGTACTACCGCATGGTGATGGGCAAGAGCTACGCGCTGTTCGACCTGGTGCGCGTGGTGAAGAACCTGGCGATGTTCCCGATCGAGTCGGTGCTGCTGATCCTGTTTTTGCGCACGGTGATACCGCCCACCCGCAAGCTGGGCTATGTGTTCAGCGGCGTGGACGGGCTGCGCTTCACGAAGAAGAACATCGCGCTGCTGGCGGCGCTGGTGCTGATCGGCGCGGGGGCGGTGACCGGCTACGCGGTCAACCACTACAACACCACCTCGCTGAGCGCGAGCTACGCGCCCGACGAGCGCCTCGCGCGCAACGCGGAGATGGGGGAATGGGCCGTGGCGGAGTCGGACCGGCTGGACGCGGAGGACACCGTGGCCGTGATCGAGAGCGCCATGCGAAGAGTCGGCGACCCGAAGCTGACCTACACGGTGGCCCTGTACCGGCTGGATAAGGCGGCCTTCGACGCGAAGGCCGCGGCCGATGAGAAGTACACGCTGGACACCGTGAAGGGCTACTCCAAGTCCAAGGCCGCCGCGGACGACGCGCTGAAGCGCGTGGCGACGGCCACCGCCGTGACGGACAAGAAGACGGGGGAGCACCTGTCGATGCAGATACAGTTCGAGCAGGATTAGACTTCTCCCGACAAACAGGAGCGGATGGCGTTTGCCACCCGCTCCTGTTTATGTCGGTCTGTTGTGCGCTTACTTGGTGATGGTCTCGCCGGCCAGCTTGCCGAACACGACCGTGTCCACGACCGCGTTGCCGCCCAGGCGGTTGCCGCCGTGGATGCCGCCGGTGACTTCGCCGCAGGCCACCAGGCCGGGGATGACGTTGCCGTCGTTATCCAGCACGTGCGCCTCGGTGTCGATGGTCACGCCGCCCATGGTGTGATGCAGGCAGGCCTGACGGGGCGTGGCGACCCAGGGACCCTTGGTCAGCTCGGTGGTGAACAGCGTGCGGCCGAACTCGGGATCGGCGCCGTTCTTCACGCAGGTGTTGAAGGCGTCCACGGTCGCCTGCAGGCCCTCGCCGGTCATGGTGCAGCCGTAGGCGTCGTTCAGCTTCTGGGCCAGCTCGTCCAGCGTCTCGCCCACGTAGATGTAGCCCTGCTCCTCCAGGAAGCGGAGGCTGAAGCCGTCGGCGGAAATCGCGGTGTCGAGGTCCTCAAAGCTGCCGTCGCCGGACTCCAGGAAGAAGAAGTAGCCGTCGGTCTGCTTCAGGGAAGCCAGGCAGATCTGGTCACGGCGGCCGTCCTCCTGGACGAAGCGGTTGCCTTCCTTGTTGATGAAGATCTCCTGGTCGGTGCCGGACACGACGCGCTTGGGATACTTGGTCAGCTGGCCGTTCACCAGGTTGCCCAGGTACAGCAGCTGAATCTGATCCATGTCGGTCAGGCTGGCGCCGATCTCGGTGGCCATCTTGATGCCGTCGCCCTGAGAGCAGGCGTAGCGGTTGGTGGTCTTGACCTTGCTCAGGTCGTCCCACTTGCCGGAGGTGTTGTACTCCTGGGCCATCTTGCCGTTGGCGGAGAAGCCGCCGGTGGCCAGCACGACGCCCTTGTTGGCGTGCAGCGTGTAGGTGTTGCCGTCCCTGTCTTCGGCTTCCGCGCCGACGACGGTGCCGTTCTCGTCCTTGGTGATGGCCTTGGCCGTGGTGTTGTACAGCACGGTGACCTTGTCGCCGTACTCGGCCAGCTTCTTCAGATACGTGCGGATGAAGCCCGTGCCCATCGTGCTGGTGGTGGTGTGGGTGCGCTCCCACAGGGAGCCGGCGCCCTGGCCGATGACGGGGTAGAACTCCAGGCCCATGTCGACGATCCAGTCATAGCCGGCCTTGGCCTTGCCGGTGAGCACCTCCACCAGCGCGGGATTGGCCACGTAGTCGCCGCCGTCCCAGGTCTGCAGCGCGAACCAGGCTTCGGAATCGAAGATGTCGGTGCGGCCGGCCTCGTCGTAAGCGGCCAGCTCGCCCTTGACGGTCTCGATCAGCTTGGCCTGCTCGTCGCTGGCAGGCTCCTTGGCCAGCACGGCCTCGATGGCGGCGCGCTTGGCGGCGGACAGGGTCTCCACGGACTGGAGCGCCTCGTCGGGGGTGTTGTAGATGGCGCCGCAGACCAGCGTATCGCCGCCGACCGCGCCGCACTTCTCAACCAGGATCACGTTCTCGGCGCCGTTCTCCAGCGCGGAGATCGCGCTGGCCAGGCCGGAACCGCCGGCGCCCAGGATCACGACGTCGGCCGTCAGCTCCTTGGCCTCGGGAGCGGGCTTCTCGGGAGCGGTGCTCCAGTCGTCCAGGTTCGCGCCGGCCTGGGTCAGGGCGTCCTTCACGGCGTTCTTGATGGCCAGACTGGTCAGCGTCGCGCCGGAGATGGAGTCCACTTCGCAGGACTGGGCGTCCACGATCATCTGGGGCAGCACCGCCACGGGGGTGGCGCCCTCCAGGCCTTCCTCGGTCAGGGGCGCGCCGATGCCGGGGGTCTCCTGGTGGGAGACGACCTTCACGTCGGTGATGGCGTCTTCGGTCACCGTCACTTCGACGGTCACGAAGTCATTCTGGCCCTGGGTGGAAGCGGTGTAGGTGCCGGGGGTCATCGCCGTCTTGGCGGGCTCGGCCACCGAGACGCCGCACACTGCGAGCAGCAGGGCTGCGCACAGCGCGAGAGACAGCAGCTTCTTCATGGGAATCCTCCTCTATGTATGTTATTCCTGAATTGTTGTATCACAACAATCCTTGCCTATATTATATTCCAAACATTACAGTACAGACACGCTTTTGTCGAATCCTCCGTTCGAAAAAAAGAAACGGTCAGCTTACTGTGCTGACCGGTACTCCCGCCGCGGCGGGGCTTTCAGGAATTCGGGATGGGCGGCGATCTGCGCGTCGGCGTAGCGGGCGGCGAAGTGAAGCATGAGCCCGAGGTAGGGGTTGGCCCCGGCGTCCCGCCTGTACAGCAGAAATTCCCAGAAGCGCAGCGCGTCGTCCTCAAACGGCAGCGGGCGGATGCCGATTTCCTCCATGGATTTGCGCGCCAGGGAGGGCACGAGCATGACGCCCTGCTCCCGCCGGGCCCCCTCGATCACCAGCAGCATGTTGCCGGGGAAGGACACGCGCGCCGGCGCGAGCCCCCGGGCCTTCATCTGCTGCATGAACGTCTCAAAGAAGACGCAGGAGTCGTGGGGATGCACCACGGGGCAGGCCGCCAGGTCCGCCCAGCCGACCGACTCCCGCTCCAGCAGCGGGTGCCCCTCCGGCACGCTGGGGGTGACCGTCTCGCCGCACAACAGCAGCGCCTGCAGGCCGGAGGGCTTGCGGGCGGTGTGACTGTAGTAGAAGCACAGCTCCGCCTGGTCGTGGCGCAGCAGGCCCGGCGCGTCCGCGTTGGGCGAGGTGGTGACGTTGAGGCGCACGTCCGGATAGGCCGCGACGTACTGCTGCAGCATGTCCCGCAGCGCGAAGCTCAGGTTCAGCTCGCACCCGCCGATGGACAGCGCGGGCACGCTCTGCTGGCCCCGCACGTGATCGAGCACGGCCTCCCACTCGTCCAGCAGGCGCTGGGCGTGCGGCAAAAACCGCTGGCCCTCCGCCGTCAGCTCGAGCTGCCGGGCGTTCTTGATGAACAGCACCGCGCCGAGCTCCTCCTCCAGCAGCTGTATGTGCTTGAAGAGGGAGGAGGGCGCGTAATGCAATTGCTCCGCAGCACGCTGGTAGTTCCGGCACTGCGCCAGCGTGATGAAGGTCTGAAGCTGTCTGGTATCCATGGTTGACTCCCTGTTTCTTCTTCCCGTTCCCCAATGTCTGTTTGCCGATCAGCTGGCCACGTCCAGGTACAGCGCCACCAGCCGCGGGTAGTACTCGCTCTGGTACATGTACTGGCCGTCCACGTAGGCGTAGGCCAGGTACCTGCGGCCCAGGGTCGGCGCGGTGACGGCGCTCTCGTTGGCGAGGATCACCAGCTGGCGCTCGTCCTTGCCCACGTCCATCACCAGGTAGCTGGTGTCGCCATCGGTGAAGCTGTCGATGACGGGACCCTTGCAGGCGAAGCTCTGGTAGCGCCAGTTCTCGAACATCACGCGCAGCTGCGGGTAGTCCATGGCCCAGGCGCGGTCGCGCATCTCGGCCAGCGAGGGCTTGTAGTTCACGTTGAAGCTGATCACGGCGTCCTCGCGGCCCGGCTTGACGGCGCGGAAGCGCACGGTGTTGTTGCCGTAGCTGGTGAACCGGGCGATGAACGAGAACCGGCCGGTCTGCGTGTCCACGTTCAGGCTCTCGGGGATGTGGTCGGTGTCCACCGAGATCGACGCGCCGGGCTCGGTGGTGCCGGTGACGGCCATCGTGCGGGCGGAGCTCTGGTCGCTGACGGTGGTGTCCAGCTCCAGCTCGATGTCGTAATGCGGGCGGATGATGACCACTTCCTTGCGGGTCTCCCGATGCTTCGGCGTGCGCACGATCAGTGTGATCACGTTGTCGCCGATGGGCTTTACCGCCACGTAGGTGGACAGCAGGCCGCTGCGGTCCACGGAGGCGGTCACGTCCTCGCCGTTGACGAACACGGTGCTGCCGGGCACCACGTTCAGCTCCAGCGGGTAGATGCCGGTGACCACGTTGATGCGGTCGGTGGCCGGGCTGGTGACGGACAGCGGCGACTCGGGCACGTCGATGTGGAAGTTGAAGGGCGGAAGCTCGGTCTTCTTGCCCTTTTCGGAGATCAGCATCGGGGACAGCGTGATGTCCGCGTACTCCACGTCGGCCACGTTCAGGCCGAACCAGTCGGAATCGGCCACCTCCAGGCGCGCGACGCCGCCGGAGATCGACAGCGAGCGGTTCATCTCCGGCAGGTAGATCTGGTCGCCGTCCCTGCCGTAGAAGATCATGGCGTGGCCCTGGCGCAGATCGTCCATCTGCACGGCGGAGAGCGTGGGGGCGTAGGCCCCGCGGGTGTACAGCCGGGTCAGCCTGTAGCTCTGGATCCAGCCCACTAACTTGTATGCGCCGATGGCCAGCGCCACGACGAACAGCACGATCAGCCCGGCGAACACCGCCCGCTGCGCCGGGGTGCGCTTTTCGCGCTTGGCGCGCTGGGACTGCCCGCCGTCCCCGTGGGCCGCGGGCAGGGGCTGTTTGCAGCTGGGGCAGTACAGCGCTTCGTCGGCGCATACGCTACCGCAATAAGGACACTTCAAGGGCCGCCTCCGTGGTTTTGCATTGATGTATGGCCAGTATACCACAGTTGCCGCGAAAGCGCAAAGATTTGTTGGTCAATTTTGTGTTTATCTATCGACATTCGCGAAAAACATGGTATAATCATCATAGGACTTTTATTGGAGGACTGTATCATGGATGATTTTCTGGAGATTATCGCGGTCCGGCGCAGGCAGGGCCTCTATACGGCGCTGTACTACATGTGCTGGATGTTCATACTGCTCTTTGCCCTGATGGCGGCCATATCGCTGACGGGCATCGTGGGCATGAACCCGGAGACGGGGGGCGTGGTGTTCTCCTGGCAGAGCCTGCTGTTGACGGTGGTGTTCGGCGGCGGCGCGTTTTTGCTGTGGCGCGGCTCGGACAACTGCCGCGTGGAGTACGACTACACGTTCACCAACGGCAACCTGGACGTGTCCCGGGTGCTGAACAACAAGCGCAGGAAGTACCTGACGGCGCTGGAGATGAAGGACGTCATCCGCTGCGGCCCCGCCGCGGGCCCGGCGTTCATGAAGACGCTGAACGAGCCCGGCATCAAGCGCCACAACTGGTTCGTGAACCGGGAGGCCAACCTGTACTTCTTCTACTTCCAGCGCAAGAACCTCAAGCACGTGATCGTGCTGGAGCTGACCGACGAGATGATCCGCATGATCCGCAGCAAGAACTATTTGCCGCGGGAGGCCTGGTACGAGGCGGACGGCACGCAGAGCTATGGCAGGCGCGTATCTTGACAACAGCGCCACCACCCGCCCCTGCGAGGCCGCGATCCGGGCCATGGAGACATGCATGCGGGAAGGCTGGCACAATCCCTCCTCCGTCTACAAACCGGCGGTGGAGGCCTTTCGTTTTGTGCGCTCGGCGCGCCAGCGGCTGCTGGACGCGGTGAACGGCGCAAACTGCGAGGCGATATTCACCTCCGGCGGCACCGAGGGCAACAACCTGGCCATACTGGGCGCGGTGGGCCGCATGCGCGGGCGGCAGGTCGTGGCCGTCAGCGCGGTGGAGCACCCGTCGGTGCGCGCGGCCTTCGACGCGCTGTCGGAGCAGGGCCACGACGTGCGCGTCATCGGCGTGGACGCCGCGGGGCAGCTGAAGTGGCCTGAGCTGGAGGCGGCGCTGGACGACGGCGCGTCGCTGGTCAGCTGCATGCAGGTGAACAACGAGACCGGCGCGCTGCTGGACGCGAAGCGGCTGCGCGACACCGTGAACGGCCGGGCGCTGATCCACGTGGACGGCGTGCAGGGCTTTCTGCGGGTCCCCTTCGACATGAGTCTGGCCGACCTGTACACCGTCAGCGGGCACAAGCTCCACGGCCCGAAGGGCGTCGGCGCGCTGATCGTCAGAAAGGGCGTGCGGCTGAAGCCGCAGCACATCGGCGGCGGCCAGGAGGGCGGCCTGCGCTCGGGCACCGAGAACACCCCGGGCATCGCCGGGCTGGACGCGGCCATCGCCGACATGATCGCGCTGGGGCCTGAGATGCCCCGGCGGCTGATGGAGAAGAAGCTGCGCCTGGTGGAGGGCGTGCGCCGGGCCGTGCCCCAGGCGCTGGTCAACGGCCCTGAGCCGCGGGAGGCCGCGCCGCACATCGTGAACCTGGGCTTTCCGGGCGTGCGCGGCGAGGTGATGCTGCACGCGCTGGAGGGCGAGGGCGTCTACGTGTCCACGGGCTCGGCCTGCTCGTCGAAGAAGCTGAAGGTCAGCGGCGTGCTGACGGCCATGGGCATGCGCCCCGACGCGGCGGAGTGGGCCGTGCGCTTCAGCCTGAGCCCCCACACCACAGATGAAGAAATCGACTACGCCGCCGGCAGGATCGGCGCAATCTACGACCTGCTGAAGCGCTATCAAAGGAGATAAACAGACATGCGACAGGTGCTGCTCGTCCGCTATGGCGAGGTATTCCTGAAGGGCGCGAACCGCCCTCACTTTTTAAAGGTGCTCACCGACAACATCAAGCGCGCGGTGAAGCCGCTGAACGGCCACGTGTGGCTGTCCGACGCCCGGGTGTACGTGTCCGACTTTACCGACCTGCAGGCCTGCGTCGACCGGGTCAGCAAGGTCTTCGGCGTGTACTCGGTCAGCCCCGCGCTGGAGATGGAGAAGGACCTGGACGTGATCGGCGAAGCCTGCGTTCAGATGATGGCGCCGCTGTCGGGCACGTTCAAGGTGCTGGGCAAGCGCAGCGACAAGAAGTTCCCGATGAATTCGATGGAGCTGGCCGCGGAGATCGGCCACCGGGTGCTGGAGGCCAACCCGAACCTGAGGGTGGACGTGCACACGCCCGAGCACAGGCTGACGGTGGAGATCCGCGACAACGCCTACATCTGCGTGCGGGAGATACTGGCCGTGGGCGGCATGCCCACGGGCACCGGCGGCAAGGCGGCGCTGCTGCTCTCCGGCGGCATCGATTCGCCGGTGGCCGGCTATCAGCTGATGAAGCGGGGCGTGCGGCTGTGCGCGATACACTTCCAGAGTCCGCCCTACACCGGCGAGCTGGCGAAGGACAAGGTGCTGCAGCTGGCGAAGAAGCTGGCCTGGTATTCCGGCGGCATGCGGGTATACCTGGTGCCCTTCACCAAGTGCCAGCTGGAGATCCACGAAAAGTGCCCGGAGGAGCTGGGCACGCTGATCACCCGGCGCTTCATGATGCGCATCGCCGAGCGCATCGCCAAACAGTTCGGCGCGCTGGCGCTGATCACCGGCGAGAGCCTCGGCCAGGTGGCCTCCCAGACCATGGAGGCCCTCTGCTGCACCGACGCCGTGGTGACCATGCCGGTGTTCCGCCCGCTGATCGGCCTGGACAAGACCGAGATCATGGCCGTCGCCGAGAAGATCGACACCTACGAGACCTCGATACTGCCCTACGAGGACTGCTGCACCGTGTTCACCCCCCGCCACCCTGTCACCAAGCCGAAGCTGGAGACCATGCCGAAGGTCGAGGAAAAGCTGGACGTGGAGGCGCTGGTCAGCGAGGCGGTGGAGGGGACTGAGATGGTGATTGTGGAGTAGGGAGTAGGCAATAGGGAATAGGGAGTAGGGGCGGCGATGCGCCGCCCGCCCGAGAGGGAACAGGGAACAGGGAACAGGGAACAGGGAACAGGGGGCGGCGATACTGGCCGGAACGACCTGCCGGATTCAATCGACCTGCCACTGGAGGGTGACATGAGCGATAAGGTGTATACGCTGGATGAAATCAAATCCATTGCGGTTCCGATAGCGCGACGGTACAACATCGCCGCGATGTACCTGTTCGGCTCCTACGCCAGAGGCGAGGCGACCGGCAGCAGCGACATCGACTTTCGCGTCGATCGCGGAGGCATGAAAAACATGCTCGAACTGGGCGGCCTCTACAGCGACCTTGAAGTCGGCTTTGACAAAAAACTGGACGTATTGACCACCCAAATGCTCACGCCGGAGTTTCTGAACAGCATCAGACCTGAGGAGGTGCTGATTTATGCCCGCCATTGACAGGGACAGGGAGATCATCAGACATATCCTGCGCTATTGCGATCAGGTCGAGGCAGCGCACGACGATTTTGGGCATGATCGGGAGCGCTTTGACGGCAGCACGACCTATCAGAATGCCATAGCCATGTGCATATTGCAGATTGGCGAACTGGTCAATCATCTTTCGGACGGATTCAAGATTGACCATGATGCCATACCCTGGCACAGGATACGCGGCATGAGAAACTACGTTGCCCATGAGTATGGCGCGATAGACCTTGATGTCGTGTGGTATGTCGCCGACAAGAGCATACCGGAGTTGAAGGCGTACTGTGAACAATACCTGAAGCATTGACACACCGAAGTGCTGACGCAAAAGCCTATGACGATTTCTGAGTATATAAAGGGACTAAAGAACAACCCCGCCTTCATGGACAACGTCACGTCCTGGCAGGTGCTGCCCGCGCGCGAGGCCCGCTACGGTCAATTTCCGGAGGGGCTCGATCCGCGCATCGTGGACGCGCTGCGGCGGCGGGGCATCGACAGGCCCTGGAGCCACCAGAGCCAGGCCATCAGCGCGGCGCTTGAGGGGCGGGACTTTGTCGTGGTGACGCCCACGGCCTCGGGCAAGACGCTGTGCTACAACGTGCCGGTGCTCCAGTCGATACTGGCGGACGAGGCCTCCCGGGCGCTGTACCTGTTCCCCACCAAGGCGCTGTCCAGCGACCAGGTGGCCGAGCTGTACGGCATGATCCAGGACATGGGGGCCGAGATCAAGGCGTACACCTACGACGGCGACACGCCCGCCTCGGCGCGCTCCGCGATCCGGCAGGCCGGGCACGTGGTGGTCACCAACCCGGACATGCTGCACCAGGGCATACTGCCGCACCACACCAAGTGGGTCAAGCTCTTCGAGAACCTCAAATACGTGGTCATCGACGAGATCCACGCCTACCGCGGCGTGTTCGGCTCGAACCTGGCCAATGTGATCCGCCGCCTGAAGCGCATCTGCGCCTTCTACGGCGCGCATCCGACCTTCATCTGCTGCAGCGCCACGATCCGCAATCCCCGGGAGCTGGCCGAGACGATGACGGGCCGGAAGATGCTGCTGATCGACGAGAACGGCGCGCCGGCGGGGGAGCGGCACGTGGTGTTCTACAACCCGCCGGTGGTGAACGCGCAGCTGGGCATACGCGCCGGCAGCATCCCCGAGACCCGGAAGATCGCCGCGTCGCTGTTGAAGTGCGGCGTGCAGCACATCGTGTTCGCCCGCTCGCGGCTGACGGTGGAGGTGCTGGTGCGCTACCTGAAGGACATGGTGCGCGACCCGCTGGGCAACGCGGGGAAGGTGCGGGGCTACCGCGGCGGCTACCTGCCCACCCAGCGGCGGGAGATCGAGCGGGAGCTGCGGGCCGGGAACATCACCAGCGTGGTCTCCACCAACGCGCTGGAGCTGGGCATCGATATCGGCCAGCTGGACGCCTGCGTGCTGTGCGGCTACCCGGGCACCATCGCCAGCACCTGGCAGCAGGCCGGGCGCGCCGGGCGACGGGGCAGCGTGTCGCTTTTGATCGTGGTGGCGTCGTCGGGCCCGCTGGACCAGTACATCATACAGCACCCGGAGTACTTCTTCAGGCAGTCGCCGGAGCAGGCGCTGATCAATCCGGACAACCTGTACATACTGCTGAACCACCTGAAGTGCGCCGCCTACGAGCTGCCCTTCGAGGCGGGCGAACTGTTCGAGGGCGTGGAGGACACGCCGGAGCTGCTCTCGTACCTGCGGGACGAGAACATACTTCGCCAGGTGGCGGGGAAGTACTACTGGATGGCGGAGGAGTTCCCCCAGGCGGGCATCAACCTGCGCTCGGCCAGCGACCAGAACTTCCTGATCGTGGACATCACCGACCCGAAGAAGCACCGGGTCATCGGCGAGATGGACCGCTTCACCGTGCCGATGCTGCTGCACCAGTATGCCATCTACATGCACGAGGGCACCCAGTACCAGGTGGAGCAGCTGGACTTCGACGACAAGAAGGCCTACATCCGCCGGGTGGACGTAGGCTACTACACCGACGCCGACCTGACCACGAGCCTGAAGGTGCTGGATGAGTTCGACCGCGAGGAGGACGGCCCCATCGCCCGGTCCAGGGGCGAGGTGCTGACCTCGTCCATCGTCACGGTGTTCAAGAAGATCGCCTTCGACACCCACGAGAACCTGGGCTGGGGCCCGGTGACGCTGCCGGAGCTGGAGATGCAGACCACCGCCACCTGGTGGACGCTGCCGGAGCGCCTGGAGGCCGAGTACGAGCGCGAGCCGCTGAAGAACGCGCTGATCGGGCTGTCCCACCTGATCCGCCACATCGCGCCGATGTATCTGATGTGCGCGCCCCAGGACATCAGCGTGGTCTACCACGTGAAGGACACCTTCACGAACCGGCCGACCATCTACCTGTACGATTCCGTGCCCGGGGGCATCGGGCTTTCGGACCGGGTCTACGAGATGCAGGACGAACTGTTCGGCCACGCCCGGGAGATGCTGCTGGCCTGCCCCTGCAGGGACGGCTGCCCCAGCTGCGTGGGCGCGACGGCGGGGCCGGGGGCGAAGGGGACGTTGATCAGGCTGTTGGAGGAATTGGTAGTCAGTAGTCAGTAGTCAGTTGCCAGTAGAGGGCAGAAAGGAGTATCAACATGGCTGAGATCAGGAATTATACTGCGGAGGATATGAAGACGGAGAAGCTGGCGGAGAACCATTTGACGCTGGTGGATTTTTGGGCGACCTGGTGCGGTCCGTGCCGCATGATCGCCCCCATCGTGGAGGAGCTGGCCGGCGAGACGCAGGACGTGGCCTTCGGCAAGGTCAACGTGGACGAGGAGTCCGAAGCGGCCGTCGCGCTGGGCATACAGGCCATCCCCACGCTGATCCTGTTCAAGGACGGCCAGCCCGTGGACAAGGCCGTGGGCGTTCAGAGCAAGGAAGCCCTGAAGGCGATGATCGACCGGAACCGGTAATTCGATTCGCGCCCGACTTTACGCACAATTCCCAATAAAGACACGGCTTTGGCTGTGATTTGTTTGGGGATTGTGCTATACTTATATTGGTGTGCTGTGCAAGCGCGCCTGTTTGTGATGCGAAGCATGCGTCATCCGGCGAGGGACGGCGTATAATATATGTAAATCCAATTCAGGAAAGAAGGAGGTTGCGGTTTGTCCAGAAAAAACGCAAACAACAGGCTGAAGATCATACCGTTGGGCGGTCTCGGCGAGATCGGCAAAAACCTGACGGTGCTGGAATACCAAAATGACATCATCGTGATCGACCTGGGCAGCGTGTTTCCGCGGGAGGACATGCCCGGGGTGGACCTGGTGATCCCCGACACCAGCTATCTGGAGCACAACAAGGCCAAGGTCCGGGGCTATTTCATCACCCACGGCCACGAGGACCACATCGGGGCGGTGCCCTACGTGCTGCGCAACGTGCCCGCGCCGATGTACGGCACCAAGCTGACGCTGGCGCTGTGCGAGCACAAGCTGAAGGAGCACCGGCTGCAGAACGTGGCCCCGCTGAACGTGGTCACCGAGGGCGACGTGATCGAGGCGGGCCGCTTCAAGGTGGAGTTCATCCACGTGAACCACTCCATCGCGGGCGCGTGCGCGCTGGCGATCCGCACGCCGGTGGGCACCATCGTGCACACGGGCGACTTCAAGGTGGACTACACGCCGCTGGACGGCGCGCCCATCGACCTGGGCCGGCTGGCGGCGCTGGGTCAGGAGGGCGTGCTGGCGCTGCTGTGCGACTCCACCAACGCCGAGCGCACCGGCTACACGATGTCCGAGAAGAAGGTGGCCGCCACCTTCGACGACCAGTTCCAGAAGGCGACGGGCCGCGTGATCATCGCGATGTTCGCCAGCAACGTGCACCGCATCCAGGCGGTGGTGGACTCCTGCGTGCGCTTCCGCCGGAAGGTGTGCCTGATGGGCCGCAGCATGGTGAACGTGTCCAAGGTGGCCATGCAACTGGGCTATCTGAAGATCCCCGAGGGCACGCTGATCCCCGCGGAGGAGATCGACCGCTACCCCGACGAGCAGATCTGCGTGGTCACCACCGGCAGCCAGGGCGAGCCCATGAGCGGCCTGTCGCGCATGGCCTTTGCCGAGCACCGCAAGCTCGAGATCCGCGAGAGCGACCGGGTCATCATATCGGCCACGCCCATCCCCGGCAACGAGAAGTCGGTGTCCCGGGTCATCAACCAGCTGATCCGCATCGGCGCCACGGTGATCTACGAATCGCTGGCCGAGGTGCACGTGTCCGGCCACGCCCGGCAGGAGGAGCTGAAGCTGATGCACAGCCTGGTGAAGCCGAAGTTCTTCATCCCCGTGCACGGCGAGTACCGCCACCTGTACCACCACGCGAACCTGGCCAGGTCCCTGGGCATGCCGGATGACAACGTGCTGATGGTGGAGATCGGCGACGTGATCGAGCTGGACGCCGATTCCATCGACGTGACCGGCGAGGTGCCCAGCGGCTCCGTGCTGATCGACGGCCTGGGCATCGGCGACGTGGGCGCGGTGGTGCTGCGCGACCGCAAGCACCTGTCCGAGGACGGCCTGCTGATCGTCGTGATGGGCCTGGACCACGACCTGGGCACGGTGGTGTCCGGCCCGGACATCATCAGCCGCGGCTTCGTGTACGTGCGCGAGTCCGACGAGCTGGTGGAGGGCGCGCGCGCCGCGGCCATGCGGGCCATCGACGCCTTCGGCCCCATCGACACCGCCGACTGGAACCGCCTGAAGAACGACGTGCGCGAGTCGGTGCAGCGCTACATCTATGACA
>JAFYBB010000141.1 GCA_017540445.1 Clostridia bacterium
ACGACGGGAGCCGCCCCTTGCCGGGGCGGCTCCCGCCGTTTCGTTTTTGGATTTACCCTTCGATCATGATGACCTTCTTTTCAGGCAGCTTGCGCTCGTCCTTCTTCGGGATGCTCAGGCTCAGCACGCCGTGCTCCAGCTTGGCGGTGATGTCCTGCTCGGTCAGCGCGTCGCCCACGTAGAAGCTGCGCTGCATCGTGCCGGCATAGCGCTCCTGGCGGATCAGGCGGCCCTTCTTGGTCGTTTCGTCCTTGTCCAGGCCCTTGGTGGCGGTGACGGTCAGGTAGCCGTTCTGCAGCTCCAGGTTCAGGTCCTCCTTCTTGAAGCCCGGCAGGTCGATGTCCACCTCAAAGTGGTCCTCGTGCTCGTGCACGTCCGTCTTCATTTCCCGGGCCGCGTTCTTGCCGTACAGCTGGCGGTCCATATTCCGGAACTCGCGGTCCCAGCCATTGAAAAACTCATCAAACAGGTTTTCACCAAAGATACTCGGCATCAACATAAGTCATACCTCCTTTTATGTCTTCGCCTGAACCCCAGGGTCCCGGCCGCCCGGCCGTTCTCCCTTCGTTCGCCTATTATTATACTCGTTTTGTTAGCACTGTCAAGAGGTGAGTGCTAATTTAGTTGTAAACAATTGATGAACGGCACTGCAGAGCCCGATGCGCGCATGCATAGTCTGGTCCGCGGGGGCATGAAATATAACCGGCTGTATCATAATTTAACGAAACAAAGACAAAACGGCCCATAGGCTTTACATTTGGACCGGGGTATTGTAAAATGAGACTTAATCAATGGTGATTCCACCGGTACAGCGGCGCGGATACGCCAGAGAACAATGTTAGGGGGAGAAAATATGGCACTGGACTATCGCAAGTGCGCTGAACAGATCGCCGCCAACATCGGCGGCGGCGCGAACGTCATCAGCGCGGCCCACTGCGCGACCCGGCTGAGGCTGGTCATCGCCGACAACAGCAAGGTCAACAAGGAAGTCCTGGAGAACATCGACGGCGTCAAGGGCATGTTTGAATCGAACGGTCAGCTGCAGCTGATCATCGGCACCGGCACCGTCAACAAGGTCTACGACGAGTTCCTGTCCGTGACGGGCGCCTCCGCCGCCAGCAAGGCGGACGTGAAGGCCGCCGCGGCGAGCCGCATGCCCCTGTGGAAGAAGATCCTGAAGACCCCCGGCGACGTGTTCGTACCGATCCTGCCCGCCATCGTGGCCTCCGGCCTGATGATGGGCCTGGTGGAGGCGCTGGCCAAGGCCATACCCTCCTTTGCCGACAGCGGCTGGTTTGGCTTCCTGGATCTGGTGGCCAACACGGCCTTCGCGCTGCTGCCGATACTGGTGGCCGTGTCCGCGGCCCGCGTGTTCGGCGGCAACCTGTTCCTTGGCGGCGTCATCGGCATGATGATGGTGCACCCGGCGCTGATGAACGCCTGGACCGTCAGCCCCACCAACCAGCCCGCGGTGTGGGATTTGGGCCTGTTCAAGATATCGCAGGTGGGCTACCAGGGCCACGTGATACCGGTGATCCTCGCGGTATTGCTGATGAGCACCGTGGAGAAGTGGCTGCACAAGAAGGTGCCCGAGATGATCGACCTGTTCGTCACCCCGCTGGTCACCGTGCTGGTCACCGCCTTCGCCACCTTCGTGGTCATCGGCCCCATCTTCTCGGTGCTTGAGAACTGGGTGCTGACCGGCGCCAAGTGGCTGGTGTCCTCCACCGGCGGCATCGGCGCGCTGATCATGGGCGCGCTGTATCCCTGGACGGTGGTCATGGGCCTGCACCACATGTACAACGTCATCGAGGCCGGCATGCTGGCCGTCGAGGGCGGCCTGAACATCTGGATGCCCATCGCCTCGGCGGCCAACTTCGCCCAGTTCGGCGCCTGCCTGGCCGTGGCCATCAAGTGCCGCAACGCCAAGCTGAAGTCCGTGGCGCTGCCCTCCTCGCTGTCCGCGTCGCTGGGCATCACCGAGCCCGCCATCTTCGGCGTGAACTTCCGCTTCATGAAGCCCTTCATCGCGGGCGTCATCGGCGGCGCGGTCGGCGCGCTGTTCGGCTCGCTGACCAAGCTGGGCGCCACCACCTACGGCGTCACCGGCATTCCCGGACTGCTGGCCATCAACAACATTCCGATCTACTGCATCGAGCTTGTGATCGCCGCGGGCATCGCCTTCGCCATCACCACCGTGATCTGGAAGGAGGACGCGCCGAAGGCCGCTCCGGCCGCGCCGGCGCCCGAGAAGATCGAGGTGCCCACCGTCAGCGTCATCCGCTGCGCCAACGGTTCCGTATTGCAGCCCGTGAAGGGCAACGTCATCCCCTACGACCAGATCCCGGACAACACCTTTGCCTCCGGCGTGCTGGGCGTGGGCGTGGGCGTGCAGCCCACCGACGAGGTGGTCGTCGCGCCCTTTGACGGCGAGATCACCTCCGTCGCCGACAGCCACCACGCCGTGGGCGTCGCCGCCAACGACATGGAGCTGCTGATCCACGTGGGCGTGGACACCGTGGCCATGAACGGCGACGGCTTCGACTGCCTGGTGAAGGAGGGCGACCAGGTGAAGGCGGGCCAGCCGCTGATCCGCTTCAGCCGCGAGAAGATCAAGGCCGCCGGCTACAGCGACACCGTGGCCGTGCTGCTGACCAATTCCGACGACCTGGACGGCGTCGAGTACGGGGCCAAATAAGAGCGTAGGAGGAGATTCGTATGATTTCCATTCAGGGTAAAGGCGTATCCACCGGCGTGGCGATGGGCCCGCTGTACTACTACCAGCGCGCGAAGAGCGTGATCCGCCGCTATCAGGTGGAGGACGCCGCCGCGGAGTGGGATCGCTTCAAGGCCGCCCAGGCCAAGGCCGTGGAGCAGCTGGGCGACCTGGCCGAGAAGGCCCGCGAGGAGGCGGGCGACGAGGCCGCGCTGCTGTTTGAGACCCACCAGATGATGGCCGAGGACATGGACTACGAGGAGGCCATCCAGGGCCTGATCAACGATGAGAAGCTGAACGCCGAGGCGGCGGTCACCGACGTCGCCGCCCAGTTCGCCGAGATGTTCGCCCAGATGGACGACACCTACATGCAGGCCCGCGCCGCGGACGTGAAGGACGTGTCCGGCCGCATCATCGGCATACTGACCGGCGTGGTGCAGGGCGGCATCGACAGCCCGGTGCCGGTGGTGCTGGCCGCGGACGACCTGGCCCCCAGCGAGACCGTGCAGCTGGACAAGAGCAAGATACTGGGCTTCATCACCGAGGGCGGAAGCGGCTCCAGCCACACCGCGATACTGGCCCGCACGATGGGCATTCCCGCCATCATCGGCGTGGGCAACCAGCTGAAGCCGGAGTTCGAGGGCCGCGAGGTGATCGTGGACGGCTCCACCGGCAGCATCGTGGTGGACGCCGACGACGCCACCCGCGCCGTGATGATGGCCAAGCGCGAGGAACAGCTGAAGCGCCAGAAGCTGCTGGAGCAGCTGAAGGGCCAGCCCAACATCACCAAGGACGGCCAGAGCATCAAGGTGTTCTGCAACATCGGCAACCCCGAGGACGTGGCCGCGGTGCTGTCCAACGACGGCGGCGGCATCGGCCTGTTCCGCTCGGAGTTCCTGTACCTGAACTGCTCGGACTATCCCACCGAGGACTACCAGTTCGAGGCCTACAAGAAGGCGCTCTCCGACATGGGCGGCCGCGAGGTGGTCATCCGCACGCTGGACATCGGCGCGGACAAGCAGATCGACTACTTCCAGATGCCCAAGGAGGAGAACCCGGCGCTGGGCAACCGCGCGCTGCGCATCTGCCTGAACCGGCCGGAGATCTTCAAGACCCAGCTGCGCGCGCTGTACCGCGCCTCCGCCTTCGGCAAGCTGGGCATCATGTTCCCGATGGTGACCTCCGTCTGGGAGGTCAAGGAAGCCCGCAAGATGTGCGAGCTGGTCAAGAAGGAGCTGACCGAGGAGGGCAAGCCCTTCGCCGACGACGTGCAGATCGGCATCATGATCGAGACCCCCGCCGCGGCGGTGATGAGCGACCGGCTGGCCAAGCTCGTCGACTTCTTCTCCTGCGGCACCAACGACCTGACCCAGTATACGCTGGCCTGCGACCGCCAGAACAACGACCTGGGCCGCTTCTTCAACCCGCACCACCCCGCGGTGCTGCGGCTTTTGAAGATGGTGTGCGACAACGCCCACAGGAACGGCGTGTGGGTCGGCATCTGCGGCGAGCTGGGCGCGGACCTGGAGCTGACCGAGACCTTCCTGTCCATCGGCATCGACGAGCTGTCGGTCTCCCCGCGCTCGGTGCTGCCGCTGCGCCAGAAGATCCGCGAGGTCACCGTCTCCGAGGTCAAGGAGAAGGTGCTGGGCGAGCTGCTCAGCGACGAGATCACGCTGTAATCCGAACGCAACCGAAAAGGGCCTCATCCGCGCGCCGGATGGGGCCCTTGCGATCGAGATCCGATTCAGGAGGGACCATTCAATGAAGCTGCTGATAGACGACGCCAATATCGACGACATCCGCAGGCTGATCGATCTGTATCCCATCGACGGCGTGACCACCAACCCGTCCATACTGGCGAAGGCCGGCCGCGACCCCGTCGAAGTGCTGAAGGAGATCCGCGGGGTCATCGGCAAGGACCGGCTGCTGTTTGCCCAGGCGATCCCGCCCGACGCGCAGGGCATGATCGAAGACGCCCGCGCCATCGTCCGGCTCCTGGGGGAGAACACCGTGGTGAAGCTGCCCGCCGTGCCCGAGGGCTTCAAGGCGATCCGGGCGCTGAG
>JAFYBB010000142.1 GCA_017540445.1 Clostridia bacterium
AGAAGTACGGCAGCGTCAACCTGGTGGTGGTGATGGCGGTCACCGCCGTAGTCACCGGCATTGTGAACATGCTGTTCTTCCCGGGCATCGCGCTGCTGGGGGCCAGCGGCATCGTGTTCACGATGATACTGCTGTCCTCGATCACCAGCGCTGAGGCGGGCACCGTGCCGCTGACGTTCATCATCGTCGCGATGCTGTACATCGGCCAGCAGGTCTTCCAGGGCATCTTCGTGGCGGACAACATCTCGCAGATGGGGCACATCGTGGGCGGCCTGGTGGGCTCGGTGCTGGGGTTTGTGATGAACCGCCACAGCATGAGCCGCTACCCAAAGTGAAGCTGCGCCGGCAGAGAGGAGGAGCGACCCGTGAAGACGTTCATGTATACGATCAAGGCGCCCGTGGGCATGCACGCCCGCCACGCCGGACTGCTGGTGCGCGAGGCCAGCCGCTATGCCTCCGACATCAAGCTGTACAGGGGCGAGCGCGGCGCGGACGCCAAGCGGGTGCTGGGCCTGATGGGCCTGGGCGTGAAGCAGGGCGACGTGGTGAAGGTGACCGTGGAGGGCGAGGACGAGGACTTCGCCGCCGTGCAGATCAAGAACTTTTTGTGGACCAACTTCTGATCGGGGTGCCGGGCAGGCAGACCGACGGGGTCGGTTTTCCGGACGCCGTATTCCGTGAAAAGGCGGTCGCGCGGTGCGGCCGGGACGGCGACGGTACGCTGGATGTTCAGGTGGAGAAATCGCGGATGAGGAGGATATCGAAATGAAAGCATGGATGAAGAGGGCGCTGGCACTGCTGGCGGCGACGTGTCTGTTGGGCGGTACGGTTGTCGCGCTGGGCGATGGGCTGTCGATCGAGGATGAGGCGGAATGGACGCGCCCCGCGCCAGAGGAGATCGAGACCGACCTGTGGACCGTGGATATGCAGACCGCCGGGGAGCAGGCGGTCATGCCCATGGAATGGACGGACGACGCCTCTGATGTCACCGGAGACGCCGTCAAAATGGAAGGCTTGGAGATCGAGGTCATGCATACGGACCTTGTCGTTCCAAACCCTTCCCAAATCAGCGTGTTGACGAAGGAGATTCGGAGCGAGCTCAATTCCGTCGGCTGTTTTTGCACTGAGACGATCATGGTGCGACTGGCCGATTACACCGAGAAGATCGAATATACGGTCGAAGACGAGTCTGTCCTGAAGCTGGAAGGGACAACCATGAACAGCGCCACATTCCTCGCGCTGAAACCCGGCAAGACGAAGGTCTTGTGCAAGGGAAACGGTGACCGGAAGGCTACGGTGCAGTTCACCGTATCACAGATCGACTTTGTTCAGGTGGACGAAGCGCACTTCCCTGACCCGCAATTCCGGGAATTCCTGGCGAAGCGGTTTAAGCTGATCAACGGCAGCCTGATTCCCAAGGCGACGGCGGATGAGACGGAGGAACTGGATTCTTATCAGGCGTATTTAAAGGATTATCAAATCGCGAACCTGAAGGGCCTGGAGTATTTTCCGAACCTGAAGGGGCTGTATTGCAACAATTTCAAGGGTACCAACGTGGACCTGTCGAAGAACACCAAACTGGAGATCGTCAACCTGTCGTACAGTGATAACCTGCAGAACCTGAATCTCAGCGGCTGCGCCAACCTGGAAGGGTTGCAGGTTACTGCCTGTGAACTGACCGCGCTGGATGTCAGCCAATGCCCCGACCTGTATGTACTGGTGTGTGACCAGAATAAAATCAGCAGCCTGAACGTGACCAACTGTCCGAAGCTGCGGGTGCTGAAGGCCGACTACAACAAGCTGACCAGCCTGGATGTCAGCAGTTGTCCGGAGCTTCTGGAGCTCTATTGCACCGGTATGAACATCTCCAGGCTGGATGTCAGCAACTGCCCGACGATGGTGCGCTGTATGAAAGCCGGCGGCCGGATCGACGAGTCGTACAGCTACAATACGGTTCGCGGCCACTCGTTTTTGAACGAATTCAAAATAATCGGCTATGATCGCAGTCAGACGACCGTCATCGCGGGTGACAAGACCTACGCCCCGCAGTCCACGGCCGCGCCTACGGCGGCCCCCACGGCGGCTCCCACGGCAAAGCCTGCGAAGGCCGTCATGGAAGAGCCGACCGACGTGGTGATCTACAAAAACGGCGTGTACAAGCTGGACAAGTCCGGCCACTTCGCCACGTTCGTCAAGCCCTCCGTCTCCGCCAAGACCGTGAAGATCGTCGACCAAGTCACCATAAGCGGCAACAAGGTGCCCGTGACGGCCATCGCCGCGAAGGCGTTCTACAAGGACAAGAAGCTGGCCACCGTCACCATCGGCAAGAACGTGTGGGATGTGGGCGCGAACGCCTTCTGCGGCTGCGTGAAGCTGAAGGCCGTCAAGGGCGGCGCGGTGATGGACAGGATCGGCAAGAACGCCTTCAGGGGCTGTGTGGCGCTGACCGCGTTCACGCTGAACGAGCAGGTATCGATCATCGGCGACTATGCCTTCTACGGCTGCTCGAAGCTGAAGGTCTTTACCGTGAAGACCTCGCTGCTGGAGAGCAATTATATCGGCAAAAAGGCCTTTGAAAAGCTCTACGCCAAGGTGGTCTTCAAGTGCCCGAAGGCGAAGCTGAAGGCGTACAAGGTGCTGTTCAGAAAGAAGGGCGCACCGAAGAAGGCACAGTACAAGTAAGCAGAACGGGGAGGGGAACGCTTTTGAAGAAGAGACTGTCATTGGCGCTGCTGGCGGCGCTGTGCCTGTTGCCGGTATCGGCGGCGCTGGGCGAGGCTCTGACGGAGCCGCTGTACGAGCTGCCGGTGCCGGAGGCGGAGGAAGCCGAGCTCTGGACCGAGGACATGCTCCGGGTCCAGGCCGAAGCGGCGGAGGCGGACCCGGTTGTCGCGGCGCCCGGCGGCGTCAGCGTCGATGCGCAGCACTTTCCGGACGCGACATTTCGCCGGCTGGTGTCCGAGACGTTTGACGCGGATGGCGACGGCGTGCTGTCCCAGGAGGAGATCGAGGGGGTCACCCTGATCGACGCGAGGAATAAGGGCATCGCCGACCTGACGGGCGTGGAGCTGTTCCCCAAGCTGAAAACGCTGAACGTGATGGGCAATCAGCTGACGCGTCTGGACGCCAGTAACGTCAAAATCGCGCTCAACTGCGCCGACAACCGGCTGACCGAGCTGATCACGCCCAAGGCGATCACGCTGGAGACGCTGGTGTGCTCCGGCAACCAGCTCGAGGTGCTGACCCTGAACGACACAAGCCATTACAGCCTGCTGACGCTGCACTGTCAGGGCAACCGGATCCAGACGCTGGACCTGGCCACCTGCCCGGGCGTCCTCGCCACGGTCGCCCAGCCTGCGCGCTTTGAACGGCAGACCTCTGAGGACGGCAAGGAGATCTCCATCTACGACCGCACGACGGTCACCGACAGTGGCGGCAACGTCATCATGGATTTCGGCGAGTATCCGGCGTTCTGCTTCGACGCCGCGATGACCGTCACGGACGGCACAGAGGTGGTCTACGCGCCGCCTCAAAACCAGGGCCAGCCGGCCGGGCCGATCGAGCCGATGCTCCTGCAGCTCTCCCTGGACGGCGAGCTGCTGCCGATGTATCCCACCGCGGGTATGCTGGTGGGCTATGGCTATCCCAGGCGCGTGGAGCCGGTGCTTTTCCCGGAGGGGGCGACCACGACCTTCAGCTGGAGCAGCACCAATCCGGCCGTCGCCACGGTGGCGGACGGCCTGATCACCGGCGTGGCGGACGGCGAAGCGGATATACTCGTCACGACCGGCAACGGCCTGGTCTCCGGCGTGACGGTTCAGGTGTACGGCGCGCCGGAGGCCACCGCCGCGCCGCAGCCGACCGCAGCGCCGCAGCCGACCGTGGCCCCGACGGCCACGGTCGGAGAGGCCGCCTGGATGTTCACCGACAGTACCGGCACCTATGAGGTGATCGGCTCGAAGGTCACCTTCGTGAAGCCTGCGAAGTCGGCATCGATCGTGAAGGTCCCGGATACCGTCACCACCCGGGGCCAAAAGCTGAAGGTCACGGCCATCGCGGACAAGGCGTTTTACAAGAACAAGAAGCTGACCGCCGTCACCATCGGCAAGTATGTGAAGAAGATCGGCGCGAAGGCCTTCTACGGCTGCGGGAAGCTGAAGACGATCACGCTCCGGACGGCGAAGCTGACGGGCAAGACCGTGGGCGCGAACGCCTTCAAGGGCCTCTATGCCAAAGCGGTGTTCAAGTGCCCGAAGGCGAAGCTGAAGGCCTACAGGGCGCTGCTTGCGAAGAAGGGCGCTCCGAAGAAGGCAAAGTACAGATAAACCGCGGTGACAGGGCAATTATTTACTGAAATACACTTGCGCAAACGTTCCCGATGATGTATAATAAATGACTACCAAGGGAGAATAATAATCTTACATTAACATTGGGAGGATGATAGACCATGCAGAAGTATGTGTACCTTTTCAGCGAAGGCAACGCTTCCATGCGGAACCTGTTGGGCGGCAAGGGCGCCAACCTGGCTGAAATGACCGGACTGGGCATGCCCGTGCCCCAGGGCTTCACCATCACCACCGAAGCCTGCACCCGTTACTATGAGGACGGCAAGACCATCGGCGCGGACATCCAGGAGCAGATCGACGCCGCACTGGTCAAGATCGAGGAGATCAACGGCAAGAAGTTCGGCGTGGCCAAGAACCCGCTGCTGGTCTCGGTGCGCTCCGGCGCCCGCGCCTCCATGCCGGGCATGATGGACACCATACTGAACCTGGGCCTGAACGACGAGGTGGCCGCGGGCCTGATCGCCGGCAACCCCGACCCCAAGTTCGAGCGCTTCGTGTACGATTCCTACCGCCGCTTCATCCAGATGTTCTCCGACGTGGTCATGGAGATCCCGAAGAAGACCTTCGAGGTCATCATCGACGAACTGAAGGAGAAGAAGGGCGTCACCAACGACATCGACCTGGACGTGAACGACATGAAGGAGCTGGTCGTTCGCTTCAAGGCCTACTACAAGGAGCAGAAGGGCGAGGACTTCCCGGTGGACCCCAAGGTGCAGCTGATGGAGGCCGTGAAGGCCGTGTTCCGCAGCTGGGACAATCCCCGCGCCAACGTCTATCGCCGCATGAACGACATCCCCTATTCCTGGGGCACCGCCGTCAACGTGCAGCCGATGGTGTTCGGCAACCTGAATGAGAAGTCCGGCACCGGCGTCGCCTTCACCCGCGACCCCGCCACCGGCGAGAAGGCGCTGTTCGGCGAGTACCTGATCAATGCCCAGGGCGAGGACGTCGTCGCCGGCATCCGCACCCCCAGCCACATCACCCAGCTGCAGCAGGACATGCCCTCGGTGTACGAGCAGTTCAAGACCATCGCGAACAACCTCGAGAAGCACTACAAGGACATGCAGGACATGGAGTTCACCATCGAGAACGAGAAGCTCTACATGCTGCAGACCCGCAACGGCAAGCGCACCGCCGCCGCCGCCCTGAAGATCGCCGTCGACCTGGTGGACGAGGGCATGATCACCGAGCGCGAGGCCGTGATGCGCGTGGAGCCCAAGCAGCTGGATTCCCTGCTGCACCCGATGTTCAACCCCGCGGCGCTGAAGGCCGCCACCCCCATCGGCCAGGGCCTGGCTGCCTCTCCGGGCGCGGCCTGCGGCCAGGTGGTGTTCACCGCCGAGGAAGCCAAGAAGTGGCATGAGCGCGGCCAGAAGGTCGTGCTGGTGCGCCTGGAGACCAGCCCCGAGGATATCGAGGGCATGGTCGCCTCCCAGGGCATACTGACCGTGCGCGGCGGCATGACCAGCCACGCGGCCGTTGTGGCCCGCGGCATGGGCACCTGCTGCGTGTCCGGCTGCTCCGCCATCAAGATGCACGAGCGCGAGTTCGAGCTGGGCGGCAGGATCTTCCGCGAGGGCGACTGGATCTCGCTGGACGGCTCCACCGGCAACATCTACGGCGAGGCCATTCCCACCGCCGAGGCCACCATTTCCGGCGACTTCGGCCGCTACATGGCCTGGGCCGACGCGGCCCGCAAGCTCAGCATCCGCGCCAACGCCGACAATCCGCGCGACGCGGCTCAGGCCGTGCGCTTTGGCGCGGAGGGCATCGGCCTGTGCCGCACCGAGCACATGTTCTTCGAGGGCGACCGCATCAAGGCCGTCCGCGAGATGATCGTGGCCAAGGACGTCGAGGCCCGCAAGGTGGCGCTGGACAAGCTGCTGCCCTATCAGCAGGGCGACTTCGAGGCCATGTACAAGGTCCTGGAGGGCCGCCCGATGACGGTCCGCTACCTCGACCCGCCGCTGCACGAGTTCCTGCCTACCAAGGAAGACGAGATCGTCGACCTGGCCAAGGAGCTGAATATCACCACCGAGGAACTGAAGGAGACCGTGGCGTCCCTGCATGAGTTCAACCCGATGATGGGCCACCGCGGCTGCCGCCTGGCCGTCACCTATCCGGAGATCGCCGAGATGCAGACCAAGGCCGTCATCCGCGCCGCCATCAACGTGATGAAGGAGCATCCCGAGTACAACATCGTGCCCGAGATCATGATTCCGCTGGTGGGCGAGGTCAAGGAGCTCAAGTTCGTCAAGGACGTGGTCGTGGCCACCGCCGACAAGGAGATCGCCGCGGCGGGCGTGGATATGAAGTACCACGTGGGCACCATGATCGAGATCCCGCGCGCGGCCGTGACCGCCGGCGAGATCGCCAAGGAGGCCGAGTTCTTCTCCTTCGGCACCAACGACCTGACCCAGATGACCTTCGGCTTCTCCCGCGACGACGCCGCCAAGTTCCTGGGCGCGTACTACGATCACAAGATCTATGAATTCGATCCCTTCGCCAAGCTGGACCAGACCGGCGTCGGCGCACTGGTGAAGATGGCCGCCGAGGCCGGACGCGCCACCCGCCCCGACATCCACCTGGGCATCTGCGGCGAGCACGGCGGCGACCCGTCGTCCATCGAGTTCTGCCACAGGATCGGCCTGGACTACGTGTCCTGCTCGCCGTTCCGCGTGCCGATCGCCCGCCTTGCCGCCGCGCAGGCCGCGATCCAGAACGACTGATCATCCACTGACCGTTCCCGCGCGCCGCGGGAATGACGCCGGCCCGCCCCCGATAATCCGGGGGGCGGGCCGGTGCTTTATATCGCCACGATTGACCGCGATTTTGTTGGAATATTTCGCTGATTCGTCACAGGGCTGACGTTGACAGTGCTGTACTGTAATGTTATTATTAAATTTGGAAAATGCGCATCATTTCGGGGTCATGCCCTGTCTAATGATTAAGGGAACGGGTGATCACCCGTGTTGCGGCGGCCCGCATCTTTTGAAAGGAAGCTAAGGACCATGAAGAAGCTGATCTACCTGTTGGTGCTGTGCCTGTGCCTGAACGGCACGGCGCTCGTTCTGGCGGAAAGCGGCGGCGCAAAGGTCACGTCCACGACCTCGGAAAAGGCGGGTAAGGAAGCCGCGGCAAAGAAGAAAGCCAAGAAGAAGGCCGAGAAGGAAGCGAAGAAGAAAGCCGAAGAGGAAGCCCAAAAGAAGGCGGAACAGGAAGCCAAGAAAAAGGCCGAGAGGGAAGCAAAGAAGGCCGAGAAGGAAGCCGCAAAGAAAGCCGAAAAGGAAGCCAAAAAGAAGGCCGAAGAGGAAGCGAAGAAGGCCGAGAAAGAGGCCGCGGAGGAAGCGGAGCGAAAGGCGGCAGAGGATGCCCGGGAGGCGGAAGCCCCTGCGGAAGCCCCGGCCGAGCAGCCTGCGGAAGCGCCGGTCGAGCAGCCCGCGGAAGCCCCGGCCGAGCAGCCGGCGGAAGCACCGGCCGAGCAGCCCGCGGAAGCGCCGGTGGAGCAGCCGGCGGAAGCCCCCGCAGGGCCCGCGGAAGCCCCTGTCGAACCGGCGATAGCCCCCGCGGACCCTGTGGAAGCGCCCGCGGAGCCGACGGAAGCACCCGCGGAGCCTGCGGAAGCCCCCGCGGAGCCGACCGAAGTGCCCGCGGAGCCGACCGAAGCGCCCGCGGAGCCGACGGAAGCGCCCGCGGAGCCGACGGAAGCGCCCGCGGAGCCGACGGAAGCCCCCGCGGAGCCGACGGAAGCACCCGCGGAGC
>JAFYBB010000011.1 GCA_017540445.1 Clostridia bacterium
CACCACCCCGTGAGGACTTACGGGGAGTTCCACTACAAGGCCGGCACATGGCTCTTGCCGCAGAGGGTCGTAGTCAAGGCGGAGTACACCGAGAGGGGCGAGCTCAACGTCAGGTTAAGAAGTCGTTGATGTCCGGCGCGTCCGGCGACGAGGCGACGAACACGCCCCGCACCGGCCCTGCGGGCAGGCTGTTCAGCAGCGCGTCCACAAACCCGTTGGCCGGGTTCAGCCCGCTGCCGTCCTCCAGGAAGGGATTGCCGGTCAGAAAGCAGATCATGGGTAACCTCCGATACTTTGACGCAGTTCCTCAGGATTCTAACAGTTTAAGTAGCTTTTGGTCAAAGGTGGCGATTTGCGTCCAATTTGTCCTTCAGCAGGAAGCGCAGTATCATGTTCGCGTCAAGTATGACCATGCTTCTGTACCGTGGCATTTTCCCATGCAGCCCTTTCTTTATTGATGAGCGCCGTATTGGCGTGCTCAGACAGCAAGCCGAAGACTTCCTCTATGGCTGTTGACTCGTGAGGTTCAATAAAATCATCCATCACCGTGATAATCACCCGCTGATTGGGCTTTGCGGAAATGCGCTCCAGGGGTTTGATATTAACCCCATCGTAGTATCCTCGAATGGCTTGCATCGGTTTGCCCCCTCTCCTTTGGACGATGGTCTTTCCGCCTCCATCATAGCGCAAGTCGGGATTGAAGTCAACCTTTCTTCAGAAGTAGACCGTGTATTGGATAGCATTTACTTGATGTGTATTGGATACCTGTGACCGTCTGTTCTGCCAGTTAAATAATCGAGTGAGACACCGTAATAGTCAGCCAGTTTGATTAAGTGCTCCAAGGGTATGGTTTGATAACCGCGCTCATAGCGCGAATATACGGTTTGTTGTATACCAAGGTATTCTGCAATGTCGGTCTGCTTCAGGTTGGCGTCTTCGTGCATATCTCTTAATCTGCGAAGATGCACGTGAGATCACCGCCTTTACGTACTTTATTTTTCCCGTTTTGTCAGGCCAAGAAAATAGTCTGCGGAGACATGATAGTACTCGCAGAGCGTAATCAGATGATGAAGGGGAAGCTCATTTGCCCCGCGCTCATAGCGGGCATACATGGTCTGTGATGTGCCGAGAAGGTCCGCGATCTGCTGCTGGGTCTTGTCCGCGTCTTCGCGCAAATCGCGCATGATTCTGATGTATTCGATGCGGCTCCCTCCCAACAACAATAGAATACTTGCCTGTATTATATTCGGTTTCTGAATCAACGCTTGACAATAGTAAATATCTTTACTAAAATGGAAGCCGATCCAAAGCAATGTACAATTTGGGAGGCAGCTATGGCAAAGATGGGAATCGACTATTCGGTTGTAGGAAAGCGTATCAAAGAACGACGGGAAGCGCTGGAGCTGACGCAGAGGGAGTTGGCGGATCTGATCGGAGTGTCGCCGTCTTTTATCGGTCATCTGGAACGGGCGGAGAAAATTCCGTCCGTAGAGACGCTGGCGAAGCTTTGTGCGGCTGCGGATATGAGCATGGATTACTTGTTGTTTGGGACAATACATGCATGTGACCGGGAGAAGTGTGAGCTCTTTCGCGATCTTCAGAAGCTGATGGCTGCGTATTCAAGCCGCGCCTGACCGGCGATCGCTCGCCGGGGGAATGCCCGATAAATGATAAACCCGAGAAAAATAAAGTCAGACTTTAGTTTTCTCGGGTTTTTAATCAACACCGCTTGCGGCGGGGAAGCTCACCACGCTTCACACTTTGTACTGTGTTGCGACAATTCCTGTCGCCGCGGCCTCAGTATCCCAGCTCCGCGCTCTTGTCGTACACGCTCTTCAGGGCGTGATAGATTCTCTCGTAGACCTGATAGGTCTTCTGATAGGCGGGCTGGTTGGCGGGGTTGGGCAGGGTCTCGGTCTCGGCCTTGATGACCTTCACGGCCTCGCCCAGGTTCTTCCAGATGCCCGCGCCGACGCCGGCGACCATCACCGCGCCGTAGGCGCCGCCCTCGCTGGCGGCGGACATGGTGTACACCGGCAGGTCGAAGATGTCGGCCTGCATCTGGCGCCACAGCGCGCTGACGCTGCCGCCGCCGGAGGCGTAGACCTTCTCATTCTTCGCGAAGCCGCCGAAGATGTCCACCAGCTGCTTGAGGCTGTAGGTGACGCCCTCCATCACGCTGCGGGTGATGTCGGCCTTCTTCGTGCCCAGGGTCAGGCCGTAGAAGCTGGCGCGGGCGTTCGGGTCCGGATAGGGGCAGCGCTCGCCGGTCAGGTAGGGGGTGAACACCACGCCGTTGGCGCCGGGCACCGACTGCTCGGCGGTGTCGCCCATCACGTCGAACACGTTTCGGCCCTCACTCTTGGCCTGGATGTCTTCGGCCTTGCACAGCTCGTCCTTGTACCAGCGGTACGCGCCGCCGGCGGTCAGCGTGCAGCCAAAGGCCAGCCAAAGGCCGGGCTCGTTGCCGCAGAACATCTGCAAATCGCCGTTGGGGTTGGGCTCGTAGTGGTCCAGCGCCATCGACACGTTGCCGGAGGTGCCGATCACAACGCCCAGTATGCCCTGCTTCACCAGGCCCGCGCCGGTGGTCTGTATGACCGCGTCGCCGCCGCCGTAGTAGCAGTTCAGGCCCTCGGGCAGGCCGGTCTCCTGCGCGCAGGCGGCGGTCACCGTGCCGGCCAGCTCGGTGGATTCAAAGGCCTCGGGGAAGATGGCCTTGTCCAGGCCGGCGATGGCGATCAATTCGTCGCTCCAGCGGCGGTTCTTCGTGTCGAAGAAGCCGGTGCCGGAGGCCTCGGAAACGTCCATGCCCAGCTTGCCGGTCATTTTGAAGCGGATGTAATCCTTCGGGCACACGAACAGCTTCATGCGCTTGAAGTTCTCGGGCTCCTCGTCCCGCAGCCACAGGATCTTGCCGCCGGTGTAGCCGGTGAGCATGCGGTTGTTGGTGTAGCTCAGCAGGCCCTCCAGGCCCCCGGCCTTCTCGGTGATCCAGTCGCACTGCGCCTGGGTGCGCTGGTCGCACCACAGGATGGACGGGCGGATGACCTCGCCGTTCTCATCCAGCGCCACCAGACCGTGCATCTGGCCGGAGTAGCTGAGGCCGGCGATGTCGGCGGGGTTCACCCGGCTCTTCTCCAGTATGACCTTCAGGCCGCGCACCACGGCGTCCCACCAGTCCTTGGGGTCCTGCTCCGCCCAGCCGGGCTTGGGGGTGTACAGCGGGTACTCCTGGGTGGAGGAGGCGACGACGGTGCCCTCGCTGTCGGCGATGATGCACTTCGCGCCGGACGTGCCCACGTCCAGGCCGATCAGGTACTTCTTGCTCATGGGGATCGACTTCCTTTCTATTTCCTTAGCGTTTGAAGACGCTACAGTTGACAATAGGTGGTTTTCAGTATTTCGGCGATGGCTTCGGTTTCCCGCATGTTTTGCCCTGTCGTCTGAATGACGATGCCGAGCCCCTGGTCGGTCCAGGGCAAGACGATTTCAACCCTTCCGTCGGAGTGGACATCGTGGATGAACTTCCTGTCGTGGGAGTTGAAGGGCAGTGAGTTGATGACTCCCAGCACATAAGGGCTCTGAACGATTCGTTTGCAGAAGGCAGTGAGCTTATCCTTGCCGTGATCGTCCCGCAGGTTGATTGATTTCTGCGTGGGCAATAGAGCGGATTGCCTGAGTGAAGGCGGCTGCTGACATTCTATCCAATCGCGCTGCTCAATCAGGCTTGGCCCGTCAAACGCGTTGTGAACCTCCAGCTCATCATTGTCTCTTTTGATGCGGAGCATTGTATGATGCCACTCAGGTTGTGAGATGCTCACACCGAGAGACTGCATGATGTATGCCAAGGCCAATCCGTAGCACTTTCTATCCCCCAAATGCCATTCGTAGCGGAGATAGGCGTCCTGCCTGGCGTCGACCGCGTCACTTTCGTAAGGGGATTTGAAAAAGGCATACAGAAAATTCATCAGGTTCGCATTGACGCCTGGGATTGACTGTACAGCACTGAGCAGCGTAACAAAATCATTGGGATGTATACGGCAGGTGCGTATGCCCAAAGGACCTGCTTCCCGGTAGAGCGCTGCCAGGTTTTGCATATCGACGTACTCCATGCTCCCCTCTGTCGAGAGGGAGAGCTCGTTAAAGTATAGCTCCAATGAAAAGACGCCCCTTTAAACCAGTTGTGCCATCAGATTGCCCCATTCATCCAAAAGCCCTGTCGGATAATCGCTGAGATTTCCGTTCCTGTCGATAGCAATGTCTGTGACGACGGTTTCCTGGTTGCTGTTCTTGTCAAAATAATGAACGGTCACATCACTGTGGGTCAGCAGCTTGTTTTTTACAGCCAAGCGCACACCGTTGATGACATGGTCACTATGAGATTCGCAGAATATCTGCGCGCCGTTGGAAGCCGCCCGAGCAATCAACTCGGCAATCATCGTCTGTCCCTTGGGGTGAAGGTGAGATTCAGGATTCTCGAGCATCAGCAGACTGTTGGCGTCGGATATCAATAGACTGATGATCGTGGGCAGTACATACGGTATGCCGAAACCCACGTTGATCGGCGTGAAAGCGTCGGTCTCCAAGCGCTGTCCAATATAGGAGATATTCAACTTCGCCATTTCTTCATAGGGCTCGAGGCTGGCGAGAATCTTGACGCCGGGGGATACTCTTGCCATCCATGCGGAGACTTGATCGAACAGACGGTTTGTTTTTCCGCTGTCCAGGCACAGGCTGTCGGGTACTTTAACATGGTTTCCATTGACGGCCAAAAAAGGTACGGCGTATTGCCCGATATTTCCCAGCGGATTGATGGCGCTGCTTAGCCATGATCGGGTGCTATACCCCTCTCTTGGCCCGATATGCTCGGCCCCGAGATATGAGAAACGGCTCTGATACAGGGCTTCATCCCATAGGATGTCCGGTGTGGAAGTATCCGGGCTCGGTTGCAGGGGAATTGCGTCCTGATTAAAGCATTCGGAGTCACACGAAAAGCGGACATCCTGCCTATGGTCGCCCGAGAAACACAGAACAAAGCGCATATAATTCTCTTCTGCGCTTTGGCAGAACACATCCTTGCAGGTGCCCAGGTTGATCAGGGTGCCGTTGGTGTAAAGCCGGTCGAGGGAGGTCTTCTGACTCTGCCAGAAGCTCTGTCGCAGCATCAGCAATGACTGGATAACGGAAGACTTGCCCATGCCATTGAAGCCGAACAAGAGGTTCAGTCGTTCCAGGGGCAGACCTACGCTTCGCAGAGACTTGAAATTTTCGATTTGAAGAAACTTAAGCATTTCTCAGAACTCCTTGAATCAGTTGGGTCATGGCTTGATTGCGCTTCTTAATATTGACCAGCTGTGCCGTGCCGTTGGTGATGGAATCGACAAAGGACTCGTCTACCAATAGCTTGTTATAGTATATCAGAAAGCGGTCCCGATTATGAAGCAGCCGTTCAGCCTCCAAATCCGAAAGGGTTGACATGCAGAGGGATACGCACTCAAACAGAGGTTTGTTGATCTTGCCAAAGCGACCGTCTTTGTTCTTCTTTCTGAACGCGATCTCCCCAAAGACATCCCGGCAGAGCCACATTGTTCTCAGAAAAACATCCTTGTAATGCGCAAGCTCTTCCTTTGGCGCTTTCTTCAGCGCCAGTAGCACTTTGTTCAGATAGTCTTCCAGATTATCCCGATAATCGTCTGTGCCGAGTACATAGAATGCAAGGAATCGGTTGACAAATTCGCAATCCAGCATTCGCTGAGGGCTGATCTTGTGATTGGTTGCCTGAATAAATGCATCAGAGTGCGCGAGATTTTTCAGCAATTCTGCGGCTTGACCTCTGTAAACGGAGTTCTTGATCTCGGCGGGCTCCAGTTGTAGTCCGCCTGTGTTGATCCTTGTAAAGATGCTGTTGCGTACGGCTTCCGGCGTACCAGGACGAATCACAAATGCAACGATGGTCTGTTCTCGAATGCGCCTTTGAATGGATACAGGAAGCTCTTCAAAGCATCGACCATTGAATTCCAAAAGGTATTCCAATCCCTTCAGGCGTAGCCGGTTCGGATCGTTTCTGTCCAGTACCACAAAGCGGTACAGCGTCCATAGGCGTTGGAGGCCATCAACCACGATATAACGATCTTCTTCATCGTAGTCGAAATAGAAGGAAGGCAACGGTATTCGAATGATGAGGGACTCAATCAACCGACTCTGCTTCTGATCGTCCCAAAGGTTGGAACGGCGCTGAAAATCCGGCTCCAGTATGATTTCATTGTAGCGCAGACGATCCAGAATATTGCTGATTGTCATGGGTACAGAGACGATGTCAACATCCTTGGGGTTGAAGGGCTCGGTGATGACGCCGTCTGACAATCCGTCTTTGCCGTACAGGTTTTCTTCATCAACATAGTTACGCATGCTTATCCGGTTTTCCCTTCTTCATCTTTTCCATGACCTTCCTGGACACCTCGGAGATCTTCCTGAAATCCAGCCGGTTTTCCTCGCCGCGGATCAGCCGCTGGATGTTGCTCCGGTGGCCGAACAGCGACAGCGCCGAGGCGATGCAGGCCGTTGCCAGGAACAGGCCGTAGTATTCCCGACCCCGGCACAGTATGGCCGTGACGATGGGGAAGGCCACGGTGGTGATCAGCGAGGCGACGGACATGTAGCGGGTCAGCGCCACGGCCGCGATCTGCACCACCAGCATCGCCAGCGCCAGCAACGGGTTGATGGCGATGATCAGGCCCAGCGACGTGGCGATGCCCTTGCCGCCCTTGAAGCCCATGAACACCGGGAAGTCGTGGCCCAGTATCGCGCCGAGGCCGGCGATCAGCATGCCCGGGTCGCCGCCCAGCGCCTTGCCGATCAGGCAGGCGATGTAGCCCTTCAGGCAGTCGCCCACCAGCGTCAAAACGCTCGGCAGCCAGCCCAGCGTGCGCAGCACGTTGGTGGTGCCGGTGTTGCCGCTGCCGTGCTTGCGGATGTCGCCGATGCCGTAGATCCTGGCGATCAGCACCCCTGAGGGGATGTTGCCCAGGAGATAGCCGATGACGGCGGCCAATATACACTTGGTAACCATCGCTTATTCCTCTTTCTTCTTCCGCTCCCTCAGTATGAACTTCAAGGGCGTGCCCTCGAAGCCGAAGGCCTTGCGGAACTGTCCCTCCAGATAGCGCTCGTAGGAAAAGTGCATCAGGTTCTGATCGTTGACGAACATCACGAAGGTGGGCGGCTGCACGGCCTGCTGGGTGGCGTAGTAGATCCTGAGCCTGCGGCCCGACGTGGCCGGGGGCTGCAGCGCCGCCTGGGCGTCGGCCAGTATGTCGTTCAGAAGCCCGGTGGTCACCCGCCGGGTGGCCTCGGCGTGGGCGGCGCGCACGGCGTCCAGCACCTTGTTCACCCGCTGGCCCGTCAGCGCGGAGATGAACAGTATCGGGGCGTAGGCCATGAACTTCAGGCTCTCGCGAACCTCCTTGACGAACTTGTCCATGGTCTTGGTGTCCTTCTCCACCGCGTCCCACTTGTTGATCACGATCACCGCGGCCTTGCCCTGCTCGTCCACGTAGCCGGCGATCTTGCTGTCCTGCTCGGTGACGCCCTGGGTGGCGTCGATCAGCATCAGCGCCACGTCGCACCGGTCGATGGCGGCCAGCGCCCGCACGATGGAGAAGCGCTCCAGCGACTGGTACTCGATGGCCCGCTTGCGCCGTATGCCGGCGGTGTCGATGATCACGAAGTCCTGCCCGTTGTCGGTGAAGCGGGTGTCGATGGCGTCGCGGGTGGTGCCCGCGATGTCGGAGACCATCACCCGGTCCTCGCCCAGTATGCGGTTCACCAGGCTGGACTTTCCCACGTTGGGCTTGCCTACCACGGCGATCTGTATCGCGCCGTCCTCCTCTTCCTCGGCGTCCGGGTCGGTAAAGTGCGCGCACAGCGCCTCCAGCAGGTCGCCGAAGTTCAGAAGGTTCACGCTGCTCACGCCGATGGGGTCGCCGATGCCCAGGTTGTAGAACTCGTAGACGTTGTCCATGGCCTTGACGTTGTCGATCTTGTTGACCACCAGCATCACCGGCTTGCCGCTCTTGCGCAGCAGGTCGGCCACGTCCTCGTCGTCGGCGGTCATGCCGGCCTTGCCGTCCACGAAGAACAGGATCACGTCGCAGGTCTCGATGGCGATCTCCGCCTGGCGGCGCATCTGCGACAGCAGCGGGTCGTCGCTGTTGGGGTCGATGCCGCCGGTGTCGATCAGCGTGAATCTATAGTTTTGCCATTCGCAGTCGGCGTATACGCGGTCGCGGGTGACGCCCGGGGTGTCCTCCACGATGGCGATGCGCCGGCCCACCATCTGGTTGAAGAAGGTGGACTTGCCCACGTTGGGCCGGCCGACGATGGCGACGAGGGGCTTGGACATTATTGTAATCCTCCAATATCAAACGAATATGAATCAGGATTGCTTTCTCAGTTCCAGTATCGCGTTCAGCAGGTCCTCTCCGCGCCGTCCCACCGGAACCACGGGCTTGCCCAGGCGGCGCTTGACCTCGTCCAGGGTCATGTCGTCCAGGAACAGCGCGCCGTCGCGGAGCATGACCTCGGTGATCAGTATGGCGTCGCAGTCCACGCCGGCCATCTGCGCCGCCAGGTCGCCGCCGGTGATCAGGCCGGACACGGTGACGGTGGGGCCGAAGAACGTGTTCTCCAGCGGATAGACCGCCACGTCCGCCCCGGCCACCGGATAGTCGCGCAGCATCTGCCGCAGGAAGGCCCCGGCGGATCTGCCGCAGGCGATGGCCAGCCGCGTGCCGCCCCCGGCGGCGCGGCGCAGCGGCGCGTCCAGCTCCTCCCAGGCCTGGCGGTACTCGGTCTCCAGCAGCCGCAATAGCCCCACGCCGTCGTCGATCTGCTCGTAGCCCTCGTAGGCCTCGTCCGGGGGGATGGGCCAGCCGGCCTGCAGGTAGAACTCGTCGGAGGGGAACACGAACCGCGTGCCCGTCTCCATAAGCAGCCTTTCCCGCCAGGCCTCGGCGATCTCAAGCACCGCGCGGGCCTCGTCCCGGGTGTACACCCGCAGGGCGCTCAGCCCCTGGCGGTGGCCGGTGAGCCCCACCGGCACCAGCGCCAGCGAGCGCGCGCCGGGCAGCCGGGACAGCTCGCTTATGGTGCGCTCCAGCGCCGCCCCGTCGTTGATGCCCGGGCACAGCACGCACTGGCAATGAAACGCTATGCCGCCGTCCGACAGCGTTTGCAGCTGTTCCATCAGCCGCCGCGCCCGGGGCGTGCCCAGCAGGTGGGTGCGCAGGCCCGGGTCGGTGGCGTGCACCGAGATGTACAGCGGCGAGCACCGGCGCTCAACGATGCGGGCGAGCTCGGCGTCCGAGACGTTGGTCAGCGTCACGTAGTTGCCCATCATCAGGCTCATGCGCCAGTCGTCGTCCTTCACCCGCATGCTGTCGCGGGCGCAGCCGGGCAGCTGATCCACGAAGCAGAACAGGCATTTGTTGCAGCACAGCCGCACGCCGGACATCATCGGCGTTTCAAAGTTCAGCCCCAGGGGCTCGTATTCGCCCTTGGAAACGGCGAAGCGCAGGCGCTCCCCGTTCCGCAGCACCTCCACCGACAGCCGCTCCTGCGCGGAAAGCGCCTGGTAGTCGATGAAGTCGATGACCACGACGCCGCCGATGCGCGACAGCCGGTCGCCCGCGCGGATGCCCGCGCGGCGCGCGGGGCTGCCGGGATCGACCGAGGTGATGAGGTGGGACATTCTGATCCTCCGCGAAGCCAAACTATTCCATTTATATTATGCCCCATTTTGGACGGTTCGTCAATGATAATTTGCGGGATGTACGTATTGACATACCCGGTTTGTGTATGATATATAGTAATCGAAACGGCCCGCGTGCGGGCGCCGTGCAAATGAACATCAAGGAGGCGGATCCATGAGTACCGAAAAGCGCGCATGGTGGAAGGAAGCGGTGGTTTACCAGATCTACCCCCGCAGCTTTGCCGATTCCAACGGCGACGGCATCGGCGACCTGAACGGCATCACCGAGCACCTGGACTATCTGAAGCGGCTGGGCGTGGACGTCATATGGGTCAGCCCGGTCTACGCCTCGCCCAACGACGACAACGGCTATGACATCTCCGATTACCGGGCCATCATGCCGGAGTTCGGCACGATGGAGGACTTCGACCGCATGCTGGAGGGCATACACGCCCGGGGCATGAAGCTGGTGATGGACCTGGTGGCCAACCACTCCTCGGACGAGCACGCCTGGTTCGTCGAGAGCCGCAAGAGCCGGGACAACCCCTGCCGCGACTACTACATCTGGCGGGACGGCAAGGACGGCGCGGCGCCCAACAACTGGGGCAGCTGCTTCTCCGGCTCCGCCTGGCAGTACGACGAAGCCACCGGCCAGTACTACCTGCACCTGTTCAGCAAAAAGCAGCCGGACCTGAACTGGGCCAATCCCAGGGTGCGAGACGCGATATTCGACATGATGCGCTGGTGGTGCGACAAGGGGATCGACGGCTTCCGCATGGACGTCATCGGCATGATCGGCAAGGAGAACTTCGACGACGGCCCCGTGGCGCCCGGCGCGCTGTACGGCGACTTCGGCCCCTCCTGCATGCACACCGAGACCACCCACCGCTACCTGCGCGAAATGCGCCGGGAGGTGCTGGACAGATACGACCTGATCACCATCGGCGAGGCCGGCGGCGGCACCGCGGACGCCATACGCTATTCCAACCTGGACGGCTCCGAGCTGAACATGACCTTCGGCTTCGAGCACACCGACGGCATCAACGACCACAACGAGATGGGCAAGTGGTCGGACCACGGCGCGCCGCTGGCCGAGGTGCGCCAGATCATGAACCGCTGGGAGCTGGACCTGCAGGGCAAGGCCTGGAACACCACCTACATGTCCAACCACGACCAGCCCCGCCAGGTCAGCCGCTTCGGCAACGACAGCCCGCTGTGGCGCGAGGCCAGCGCCAAGATGCTGGGCACGCTTTTGCACATGATGCGCGGCACGCCCTTCGTCTACCAGGGCGAGGAGCTGGGCATGACCAACATCTACTTCAAGACCCTGGACCAGTACCGGGACGTGGAGGTGTTCAACGCCTGGAAGCAGTGGGTGGAGTCCGGCCGCGTGGACGGCACGGACATGCTGCGCTGGTACGCGAGGATCTCCCGTGACAACGCCCGCACGCCCATGCAGTGGAACAGACAGGCCAACGCCGGCTTTACCACAGGCACGCCGTGGATCGCGGTGAACCCGAACTACCTGTCCGTGAACGCCGAGGACGAGCTGAAGGACCCGGACAGCGTGTTCAACTACTACAGGAAGCTGATCGCGCTGCGCCACGAGTACGACGTGATCGTCTACGGCAGCTTCGAGCCGCTGCTGGAGGACGACGCGAATGTGTACGCCTTCCGGCGCGCGCTGGACGGCCAGGCACTGACCGTGCTGTGCAACTGGACGGACCGCACCGTGCCCTGCGCGCTCTCCGCCGAAGGGACGGGGGAGGAGCTGATTTCCAACTACGCCGCCCACCGGGCGGGCTTCCTGCGCCCCTATGAGGCGCGGGTGCTGCTCAAAAGGGCCTGATGCAACCGACGAAGGAGATGGAGCTTCCATGAACGCACCCATACCGAGGGCCGAGCACCCCAGGCCGGACTTCATGCGGGATACCTTTGTGAACCTGAACGGCGAGTGGCAGTTCGCGTTTGACGACGACGACGCGGGCCTGCGTGCGGGCTGGCAGAGGCCGGGCACGGCGCTGCCGCTGCGCATCACGGTGCCCTTCGCGTACCAGACCCGCATGAGCGGCCTCGGCCCCACCGACGAGATCCACCCGATACTCTGGTACCGCCGCGGCTTTGCCGTGCCGGAGGAGATGGCGGGCAAGCGGGTGCTGCTGCGCTTCGGCGCGGTGGACTACCGCTGCAGCGTGTACGTGAACGGCGAAATGGTCGGCGGCCATATCGGCGGCTACACGCCCTTCGCGCTGGACGTCACCGGCGCGCTGCGCGAGGGCGAAAACGACCTGTGCCTGCGGGTGGAGGACGCGCCGGACTGCGCCCAGCCCCGGGGCAAGCAGTATTGGGACCGGGGCCTGATGGGCTGCTGGTACACGCCGGTCAGCGGCATCTGGCAGACGGTGTACCTGGAGGCGGTGGGCGCGTGCGCGCTGACGCGGCTGCACGTGACGCCGGACATCGACCGGCAGCTGTTCACCGCCGAGGTCGCGCTGGACCGGGAGCCGGGCCCGGACATGACCCTGGAGCTGACGGTCTCCTTTGAGGGCAAAATGTGCCGCAGGGTGATCGCGACGCTGTCGGGCCGGCGGGCCGATGTGCCGGTGAGCCTGTCGCAGCGGGGCGGCGTGGACCCGATCGAGCTGTGGTCGCCGGAGCGGCCCGCGCTGTACGACCTGGAGGCGCGCCTTGTGAAGGGCGAAACGGTGGTCGACCGGGTGCGCACCTACTTCGGCATGCGCAGCATCGAGGTGAACGCGGGCCGGGTGTACCTGAACCACCGTCGGCTGTACCAGCGGCTGGTGCTGGACCAGGGCTACTGGCCGGATTCGCTGCTGACGCCGCCCTCGGACGAGGCCCTCCGACGGGACGTGGAGCTGACGCTGCAGCTGGGGTACAACGGCGCGCGCAAGCACCAGAAGTTAGAGGACCCCCGCTACTACTACTGGGCGGATAAGCTGGGCCTCATGGTGTGGGGCGAGGTGCCCAGCGCCTATGATTTCGGCTTTGAGACCGTCCGAAGCCTGTCCGACACGCTGGCGGACTTCATCGACCGGGATTTCAACCATCCCTCGATCATCTGCTGGGTGCCCCTGAACGAGAGCTGGGGCGTGCCGCAGATCATCGCGGACCCCCGCCAGCAGGCGGCGGCCCGGATGCTGGTCCAGCAGGCCCGGGCGCTGGACGGCACGCGGCTGGTCTCGTCCAACGACGGCTGGGAGCAGGTGGAGGGCGACATCTGCGCGCTGCACGACTACGCCGCGGACGGCGCGACGCTGGCGCGGCACTTTGAGGACCGCGGGGCGGTGGAGGCGGGCGGCTGCGACGTGCGCGCCTGCTACGCCCGGGGCAGCGCGCCCGCCGGCGAGGCCTTCATGGTCACGGAGTACGGCGGCATCGCCTTCAACAGCATCGGCCCCCAGGGGGAGATGGGCGGCATGCAGACCTGGGGCTACCACGACAAGGTCGGCAGCGAGGAGGCGTTCTTCACCCGCTTCGCGTCGGTGACCGCGGCAATCCGGGCGATACCGTACTGCCAGGGCTACTGCTACACCCAGCTGACCGACGTGATGCAGGAGATCAACGGCGTGCTGACGCCGGACCGCAGGAGCAAGGTGAACGTAAAGCGCTTCGCCGCGATCAACCGCCGCGAAGGCTGAATATGAAAAGCGGAATTTGAAATGAACGGAGGGGTAGCATTGAAGTACATGCACTCGGAATGGCAGCACAGGCTCAGGCACTGGCTGGAGACGCTGAAAAAGGACCTGTATCTGCCGCTGGGGCCGATCGAGGTCGAATCGTTCATGACCATGGACCAGTTGACCCCGGAGGCCGCCGCCCGGGGCGACTTTGCCCCGATGGCGCCGGGCACGAAGTGGGGGCACACCTGGGAGTACTGCTGGATGCGCGGCCGCGTCGTGCTGCCCCAGGCCGCGGCGGGCAAGCGCGTGGCCATGGACCTGCAGACCGGCGGGGAATCCACGGTGTTCGTGGACGGCCGCTCCTTCGGCACGCGCCGGGCGGAGTGGGTGCACGTGCCGCACCACTACATCGTCGACAACTTCCTGACCGCCGACGGCGAGCCGGGCCGCGCCTACGACCTGCTGGTCGAGGCCTACGCCGGCCACTTCTTCCCCGAGAGCGACCTGCACGGCTGCGCCACCGGCCCGGTGCTGCCGGGCAGCTACCGGGACCCGAAGGTCGAGGGCGAGCGCGCCGTGCTGGGCGAGATGACCTTCGGCATCTGGAACGAGGACGCCTATCAGCTGTACATCGACCTGGACACGCTGCTGTCGCTGGGCGATATGCTGGATCCCGAGGGCCTGCGGGCGGACCGCGTGGCCTCGGCGCTGGAGCAGGCGACCCTGATCGTGGATTTCGAGCAGGACCTGGAGGGCCGCGTGGAGAGCTACCGCGCGGCGCGCGAAGCGCTGAAGCCGGCCCTTGCGGCGGTGAACGGCACCACCGCGCCGGTGTTCTACGCCATCGGCAACGCCCACCTGGACCTGGCCTGGCTGTGGCCGATGGCGGAGACCCGCCGCAAGACCAGCCGCACCTTCGCCCAGCAGCTGCGCCTGATCGACGCGTACCCGGAATACAAGTACCTCCAGAGCCAGCCCGCCGCCTATGAGATGTGCCGCGAGCACTATCCGGAGCTGTACGGGCGCATCCTCGAGGCGGCGAAGCGGGGCCAGTGGATCCCCGAGGGCGCCATGTGGGTCGAGCCCGACACCAACATGACCAGCGGCGAATCGCTGGTGCGCCAGCTGGTGCACGGCAAGCGGTACTTCAGGGACGTGTTCGGCGTGGACAGCGTGGTGCTGTGGCTGCCGGACACCTTCGGCTACTCCGCGGCGCTGCCCCAGCTGCTGCGGGGGGCGGGCGTGAAGTACCTGGTCACCCAGAAGATCTTCTGGTCCTACAACGAGGGCGACCGCTTCCCGTACCACTACTTCACCTGGCAGGGCGCGGACGGATCGCGCATCGATTCCTTCCTGAACACCAGCTACACCTACCGCACCGATCCCAGGGAGATCGTGGAGACCTGGAACCAGCGGGTGCAGAAGCGCGACCTGGACGCCTTCCTGCTGCCCTTCGGCTACGGCGACGGCGGCGGCGGCCCTACCCGCGACCACATCGAGTACCTGCGCCGCGAGGCGGACCTGGAGGGCATGCCCCGGGTGAAGACCGAGGGTCCCGTGAAGTTCTTCGAGGATATGGAGGCCAAGGGAGGCCCGAAGCACACCTATGTGGGCGAGCTGTACTTCTCGGCCCATAGGGGCGTGTACACCTCCCAGGCGGCCATCAAGAAGGGCAACCGCAAAGCCGAGCTGGCCCTGCGCGAGGCGGAGATGTGGGGCGCGCTGGCCCTGCTGAAGGGCGCGGAATACCCGCTGGCGCGGATGGACGCGGCCTGGAAGAAGCTGCTGCTGAACCACTTCCACGACATACTGCCCGGCTCGTCCATCGCCCGGGTGTACGAGGACGCCCGCAGGGATCACCGCTGGATCATCTCAGAGGCCGAGGCGGTGCGCGATGATGCGCTGGCCGCGCTGACGGCGGGCGAGGGCGTGACCGTGTTCAATTCCCTGTCCTTCGGGCGGACCGGCCTGGTGAAGCTGCCCGCCGCCTTCTCGGAGGGCGCTGTGACCGGCGACGGAACGCCGGTGGCAGTTCAGCCCGTGGAGGGCGGCGCGCTGGCGCGGGTGACGGTGCCGCCCTGCGGCGCGGTGTCGCTGAAGCCCGCGAAGACGGCGGCGGAGGCCCCGAGGGCCCGGGCCGAACTGACGGCGGACGGCGCGGTGATCGAGAACGACCACGTGCGCGCGGTGCTGAACGGCCGGGGCGAGATCGTGTCCTTCGTGGACAGGGCCAGCGGCCGGGAGTTCGCCGCCGGGCCGATGAACCGGCTTCTGATGTACAAGGACGTGCCGCGGCTGTTCGACGCCTGGGACATCGACTCCAACTACATCCTGCAGCCGGTGGCCCTGGACGAGCCGGTGTCGCTGACGGTCAGGGAGGCCGGCGGGCTGCGGGCGGTGCTGCGCCTGGAGCGGCGGGTGCAGAATTCCACCTTCGCCCAGGACATCGTGCTGGAGGCGGACAGCCGCCGACTGGACTTCGTGACCGACGTGGACTGGCATGAGCTGCACCGCCTGCTGAAGGTGGAATTCCCCGTGGCCGTGCGGGCCGCCGAGGGCATCAACGAGATCCAGTTCGGCTACATGAAGCGGCCCACCCACAGGTCCCGCCTGTACGACTCCGACCGCTTCGAGGTCTGCAACCAGCGCTACAGCGCGCTGTGCGACGAGAACCACGGCGCGGCGGTGCTGAACGACTGCAAGTACGGCATCAGCATGAACGGCAGCGCCCTGCAGCTGACGCTGCTCCGCGCCGCGGCCTGTCCCGAGATGCGGGCCGACAACGGCAGTCACCGCTTCACCTACGCCTTTACGGCCTGGGAGGGCGACTTCATGGACAGCCCGGTGGTGCGCGAGGCCTACGCGCTGAACGTGCCGATGCAGGTGGCCGGAGGAACGTGCGACGGCTTCAGTGCCTTTGAGGTGGACGCGCCGAACGTGTTCATCGACACGGTCAAGCCCGCCGAGGACGGCAGCGGCGACCTGGTGCTGCGCCTGTACGAGGCCAAGCGCGCCGACACGGCCTGCGCGCTGAAGCTGAACGTGCCGGTGAAGCGGGTCTGGACCTGCGACCTGCTGGAGAGCAGGCAGGAGGCGCTGAAGGTCGAGGACGGGTGCGTGAAGCTGGACTTCCACACGTTTGAGGTCAGGACGCTGAGAATTGAGCATTGAATCATAGTATAAGCGGCGCCGGCATTTCCGTACTTTGACGGAAATGCCGGCGCCGCTTGTTTTCCGGCGTCATTCGATCCGGGCCACGCTGTCTCGCTCCACGAGCCGCACGCCCAGCGTGGCGCGCTCGGGCGGCAGCGACTTGTCGCGGATGTGGCGCACCAGCATGTCGACCACCAGCTGGGCCTTCATGCCGATGTCCTGGGCGACGGTCGTCAGCTGCGGCGTGCACACCGTCGCCATCGGCAGATCGTCGAAGCCCAGCACCGACGCGTCCTCCGGCACGCGCAGTCCCCGGGCGTCCAGCGCGCGGATCAGCTGGATCGCGATCAGATCCGACGCGCAGAAGAAGGCCGTGGGCCGGTCACTGCCCGAGGTCAGCACGTCGAGCCGGCCGCCGCCGGCGATGTCCGCAAAGGGGATCACCCATCGGTCGGGCACGTCGATCACCCCGCGCAGGCCCGCCAGCCGGTGTATCTCGACCGCGCTCTCGTCGGGGGAGTTGGCGACGAAGGCCACCCGGCGGTGGCCCATCCGGCTCAGGTATTCCCCGGCGACGCGCCCGCCGCCCGCGTCGTCGACGTCCACCCGGTTGACGCCCGGCAGGTCGTAGTAGCAGTCGGTCAGCACGGTGGGCACGGCGGCGAGCGACCTGATCTGCGTCAGGTAGCGCGTGAAGGAGCCGTTGAATATCGCTCCGGCGACGTTCCAGCCGACGATGTCCTCCTCGACGGTCTGGAAGTCGTCGCTGAAGCGCAGCAGGGGGTGGTAGCCGTGGTGGTACAGCCGCGCGGTCAGCGCGCCGATGAACACCGCGCTGTAGGGGTTGAGCAGCGCGTTGTCCTCGCCGTGGGTCTGCAGGTTCACCGCCACCAGCCGCGTCTCCCGCTGCGCCAGCGCGCGGGCGGCCTCGTTGCGGATGTAGCCCGTCTGCCGGATGATGGCGCGCACACGCTCGGCGGTGTCGCCGGACACGCGCCGCAGATTGCCGTTGATGACGTTGGAGACCGTCGTTGTGCTGACGCCGGCGGCCTGCGCGATCTGCTTCAGCGTGGGCATATCCGTCACCTCCCCCTTCAGGCGGTTCGCTATGGATGAATATAGCACATTTTCGGGACAATTACAATCACCAAATCAAAATTCGCATTCCAAAAATATTAAGGAAATATTATCCAAAAGTGCTGATTCGGGCCGGTTTTGTGCCGTTGACCGGGAAAAATAAAAAAATAAGTGAACGGTATATTGACAGATTCCGGCGCGCGTGTTATAGTATTTGTGAGTTTAGCGATTAACCTGGCTTCGCCGTGCGGCGGGTCGGGCCCAAGCGCGATTCATTACGATACGGAAAGGGTGTTTGCATGTCTGTCAAGTGGCTCAAGGACGCGGTTTTCTATGAGATCTATCCCCAGACCTTCTACGATACCAACGGGGACGGCATCGGCGACTTCAACGGCATCATCGAGAAGCTGGATTACATCAAATCCCTGGGCTGCAACGCCCTGTGGATCAATCCCTGCTTCGATTCTCCCTTCAAGGACGCGGGCTACGACGTGCGCGACTACAAGAAGGTCGCGCCGCGCTACGGCACCAACAACGACCTGTACCGCCTGTTCGGCGAGGCCCACAAGAAGGGCATCAGGGTCCTGCTGGACCTGGTGCCCGGCCACACCAGCGAGGAGCACGAATGGTTCCGCCAGAGCCAGAAGGCGGAGAAGAACGAATACTCCAACCGCTACATCTGGACCGATTTCTGCTTCCAGGGCGCGAAGGGCATGGGCTTTATCGGCGGCGAGAGCGAGCGCTCCGGCACCTATATCCTGAACTTCTTCAAGTGCCAGCCGGCGCTGAACTACGGCTTTTTGAAGGTGGAGGAGCCCTGGCAGCTGCCGACGGACCATCCCGACGCCATCGCCACCCGCGAGGCCATGAAGGACGTCATGCGCTTCTGGTTGGACCACGGCTGCGACGGCTTCCGCGTGGACATGGCCGCCTCGCTGGTCAAGAACGACGACGAGAAGAAGAGCGGCACCAGCGCCATCTGGAGAAACGTGCGCGAGATGCTGGACGCCGAGTACCCCGACGCCGCCATGGTGGCCGAGTGGAGCGACCCGCCGCTGGCGCTGCGGGCGGGCTATCACATGGATTTCTACCTGAACCACCCGCTGGGCGGCTACGCCACGCTGATGCGCGACTACGGCATGCCCGGCGTGATGGAGCGCGAGGACAACAGCTATTTCCGCAAGGCCTCCGAGAAGCGCGACATCGGCCGCTTCCTCAAGGAATACCTGCCCTGGTATCGGGATACGAAGGACATCGGCTATATCTCGATGCTGACCTGCAACCACGACACCATCCGCCCCCGCTACAACCTGGAGCCGGACGAGCTGAAGCTGGCCTACGCCTTCATATTCACGATGCCCGGCGTGCCCTTCCTCTATTACGGCGACGAGATCGGCATGCGCTATCAGAACCTGCCCACCTTCGAGGGCGGCTACTATCGCACCGGCGCGCGCACGCCGATGCAGTGGGACGGCACGAAGAACCTGGGCTTTTCCACCGGCTGTGCCGACGCGCTGTACCTGCCCGTCGACCCCGCCGCCGACGCGCCCACCGTGGCCGCCCAGGAGGGCGATCCCGATTCGCTGCTGAACACCGTGCGCGCGCTGCTGAAGCTGCGCCACGCCGAGGCGGACCTGCAGGCCGACGCCGAATTCGAGCCGCTCTGCGCCGACGCGGGCAAGCCCTTCGTCTATCGCCGCGGCGCGCTGGTGCTGGCGGTCAATCCCTCGGGCGCGGCCTGCGAGGCCGAGGCCCCGGTTTCCGGCATGCAGCCGATCTTCACCATCGGCAGCGCCCAGGTCAAGGGCGGCGCGATCGCGCTGGGCGCGCAATCGTTCGCGGTGTTCAAGTGATTTGCCGCCCGCACTTGACGGATTCACAATAATCTGATATAATCATGCCATAAACGGCATATGGTTGTTGGGCAAACGGCTTATAATTTGAACCTAACGGATGATTCATCCGTTAAAAAAGCAAGGAGGTTACCGTTATGAGGAAAACCCTTTCCCTGATCCTCGCACTGGCGATGTTGTGCACCCTGTTCATGGGCTTCACCGCACTGGCCGAGGAGACGACCGAGGTCGGAACCCCGCGTTCCGAGACCCTGATCATGGAGACCCAGACCCCGACCGACATGCCCGGTCAGTTCAACCCCTACACGATGGGCGTGCAGATGGGCTTCGGCATCCATCAGCTGATCACCGCCCACCTGTGGGAAATCGACACCGTCAAGGGCGAGCAGTTCGGCGAGGTCGCCGCTGCGATGCCTGAGCCCAACGAAGACTTCACCGAGTTCACCGTGAAGATCCGCGAGGGCATGAAGTGGTCCGACGGCGAGGACATCAATGCCGACGACGTCGTGTTCACCATGAACATGATCAAGAATTGCGCCAACATCGGCTGCTCCGCCTACACCAACAGCGTGCTGGAGTCCGTCGAGAAGATCGACGACTACACCGTGAAGTTCCACATGGTCGATTCCTTCCCCCGCCTGGCGCTCAAGTTCGGCGTCACCATCTGGGGCTGCGACTACTACATCATGCCCGAGCACATCATGAAGGACGTCGAGGATCCGTCCTCCTACGTCTATGACGGCAAGGTTACCGCCGGCCCGTACACCGTGAAGGATTACGATCCCAACGGCCAGTGGATACTGTACGAGCTGCGCGAAGACTGGACGCAGTCCGCGATGGGCGTTGCCGGCGCCGAGCACTACGGCATCACCGCCGATCAGGCGCCCGCCAAGTACGTCTGGTGCCGCGCCCTGGGCGACGACACCACCCGTCAGATGGCCATGATCTCCAACAAGGTCGACATCCTGTGCGAAGTCACCCCCGAGATCCTGGACTACATGCGCAGCCAGAACGACAAGATCGCCTGCTGGTACAACGACTTCCCGTACGCGACCTCTGACGACCCCTGCTCCAAGGGCATCGGCTTCGGCATCGGCAACGGCGCGCCCTGGGACAACAAGTTCTTCCGCTGGGGCGTCGCGCTGGCCATGGACTTCGATGAGATCTCCCTGTCCATCTTCGACGGCGCCGGCCGCGCGTCCGCGTTCCCCTGCATCACCGCCACCACCGCCGGCCAGGAGCTGTACTACAGGCCCGTCGTGGAATGGCTGCTGAACGAGTTCCAGATGGAGCTGTCCGACGGCACCGTCATCAAGGGCGAGGACGTCTGGGATCCCGACTACTGCGAGCGCATGGCCGCTAACCTGGGCATCGAGGGCGACCGCGCGTACCTGGAAGACATGTTCGGCATCGGCTACTGGAAGTACAATCCCGAGCTGGCCGAGAAGCTGTTCATCGAGGCGGGCCTGGAGAAGAAGGACGACGGCTGGTACTTCAACGGCGAGCCCTTCGTCATCCATCTGACCTACCTGGCCGACACCGAGGCGCAGGCCGGCCGTGGCGTGACCGCCGCCTATGACCAGCTGTGCAAGTTCGGCTTCAACTGCGAGATCTCCTCCGAGTCCTCCGCGACCTGGGACACCATCAACTCCACCGGCGAATACGAGCTGCGCGGCATCTGGCCCACCGGCTTCATCACGAAGGACATCTACAGCCAGATCAACGGCTGGGACGCCGACCTGATCGTGCCCGTCGGCGAGCGCAGCTCCGGCCAGGGCACCCGCTGGAACAGCCCGAAGGCCACCGAGATCATCCACGAGCTGGCCAAGGTCTCCCCGGATTCCGACGAGTCCTATCAGCTGGGCATCGAGTTCCTGAAGGCCGCCGTCGAGGATATGCCCTTCATCGGCTTCCACTCCGGCGTGAAGTTCGTGCCTGCCAACAGCACCGTCTGGGAGGGCTATCCCACCGCGGATAACGCCTACAACGGACCCTGGTGGTGGTGGAGCTGCTTCAAGTACATCCTGCCCTACATCACCCTCGTCAAGTAATCCACTGTAAGCACGCCACAAGGCATACCGACAACCTTGCACGCGCCGCTCGACGCGGCGCGTGCTTCCTGTAATGCGCGTGGAGTGTGGAGTGGGACCGCATCTCCACGCTCCACGCGCATTTGAATTTCCTTCGTTGTTGACGACAAGAGCTGTCGATCCCGCAATTTCCCGTATGACGCGCCGGTTCGCGGCGCGGTCGCAGAACAAGGCGCGTGCCGCGTCACGCGCAGAAACGAAGGGGTGTAGCCAGTGAAATTTTGGAAATATCTGGGCCTGCGCGTACTCACGTGGGCGCTGACGATCCTGATCGGCGTGACCTTCATCTTCTTCATTCCGCGCATGTTCCCTTCCGACCCGGTGGAGAGCATGATCGGCCAGATGCAGGCGCGTTCGGGCGATATGGACCCTGCGGCCAAGGAAGCGCTGCGCACGTCGCTGCGCACGCAGTTCGGCCTGGAGGGCTCGCTGTGGACGCAGTACACATCGTTCCTGTGGAAGGGCCTTCTGCACTTTGACTTTGGCCCCTCGCTGATGAGCTATCCAACGCCATGCGGCGAGATCATCGCGCGAAACCTGCCATTTACCGTGGGCTTGTCGATGACCACCACCATCGTGGCCTGGTGCATCGGCAACTTCATCGGCCTGCTGGCGGGCTTCCGCAAGAACAAGCGGTCCTCGAAGATCCTCGAGGCCATCGCCATTTGTATCTACCCGATACCGTACTTCATATTGGCCCTGGTGCTGCAGATCGTATTCGCCTATGTGCTGGGCTGGTTCCCGCTGCAGGCGACGATCCAATACAACAACGGCACGGGCGTGTTTATCGCGACGCTGCTGAAGGCGTCCGTGCTGCCCGCGCTGTCGATCCTGCTGCTGGGCACCGGCTGGTGGATCATCTCGATGAAATCGCTGTCCAGCACCACCGCTGAAGAGGATTTCGTGCTCTACGCCCGCTACCGCGGCCTGTCCGAGGGCAAGATCGGCTACAGCTACGTGTTCCGCAATTCCATCCTCACCCAGATCACGGCGCTGGCCATGAGCCTGGGCGGCGTGTTCAACGGATCGATCATGACCGAGATCATATTCGGCTATCCCGGCGTCGGCACGCTGATCCAGGGCGCCATCATGCAGTCGGACTACAACATGATCCTGGGCTGCATCACGATATCGATCGTCGCCATCGCGACGGCTACGCTGATCGCCGATCTGATCTATCCGTTCATCGATCCGCGCATCCGTTACAGCTGAGAAAGGAGGTAGGCATGATATGAAGAAATTCTGGAAAAACGCCAGCCTTCGTTTGAAGCTGGGTCTGATCATCACCCTCTTCTTCCTTATCCTCGGCTTCGTGGTGTACTTCATACCGCACACCGATCCGTTCCCGAACAACATCCGTATGAAGAACCTCCCGCCCTCCGCCGAGCACTGGCTGGGCACCACCTCGCAGGGCCAGGACATCTTCTGGCTGCTGATCGAGGCCATCCACAACTCGCTGACCATCGGCTTCATCGTCGCCGCCATCGGCACGGTCGTCGGCGTGCTGGTCGGCCTGATCTCGGGCTTCGTGGGCGGCGCGCTTGACCGCATACTGATGGTCATCACCGACACGTTCGTGGTGATACCGTCGCTGCCGGTGCTGATCATGATGACCTCGCTGATGAAGGGCGGGTCGACGGTGATACTGCTGGCGCTGGTGCTGGCCGTGTTCGCGTGGGCCTGGCCCAGCCGCCAGATTCGCTCGATGGCGCTGACGATGAAGGAGCGCGACTTCATCCACACGGCCTGGTTCTCCGGAGAGGGCACGCTGCAGACCGTCGTGACGGAGATACTGCCCTTCACGCTGACCTGGTCGCTCTCCAACTTCATGAATGCCACGCTGGCCGCCATCGCGTCGGAATCCGGCCTGGCGGTGCTGGGCCTGTCGCCCGGCAACCTGGTGTCCCTGGGCAACATGATCCAGTGGGCCAGGAACTACAACGCCATCATGATGGGCCGCTGGAACTGGATCCTGCCGCCCATCGTCGGAACGATCGTGCTGTTCGTCGGCCTGTTCATGCTGATCACCGGCTACAACGACTATACCGCTATGAAACGAGGTAGATAAAGATGCTGAAAATCGATCATCTGTCCGCCTCCTACAAGACCATCGACGGCAACGTCCACGTGGTGAAGGACGTTGACTTCGAGATCCGCGACAACGAGATCTTCGGCATCGCGGGCGAGTCCGGATGCGGCAAGTCAACCCTGCTCAAGACGCTGTATGACATCATTGAGTTTCCGCTGGAGATCGACAAGGGCAAGGTCATATTGAGCGGCACCAAGAACGGCAAGGATTTCCGGTTTGAATCCGGTCAGATCCGCAACAGCTGGTGGAATCAGATCTCCTACGTGCCCCAGGCGGCCCAGAGCGTGCTGAACCCCATCGTGCGCCTGAAGGACCAGTTCCTGGATTCCATCCCCAAGGAGAGCAAGGAGGAGACCTCTGCGCAGACCCTGGCCCGCGTGGCCAAGTACATGGAGGGGCTGGGCCTGTCCCCCGACGTGCTGGACGCCTTCCCGTTCCAGCTGTCCGGCGGCATGCGCCAGAGGGCCGTCATCGCGCTGGCGACGTTCATGTCGCCCAACGTGGTGCTGGCCGACGAGCCCACCACCGCGCTGGACGTGGTGGTGCAGCGCGGCATACTGATGATGCTGATGGACCTGCAGAAGCAGTTCAAGAACACGCTGGTCATCGTCAGCCACGACATGGGCGTGCACTATCAGATCACCGACCGCATGGGCATCATGTATTCCGGCTCCTTTGTGGAGCTGGGCCCGACGGAGGCCATATTCGACGACCCGATCCACCCCTACACCAAGATGCTGATCGGCGCGCTGCCCCGCGTGGGCGACAAGAGCCAGAAGGTCGGCATACCGGGTCGCCCGCCGGCCCTGAAGAATCCGCCGCCGGGCTGCCGCTTCGCGGCCCGCTGCCCGCAGGCCACCGACAAGTGCCGCCAGGATCCGGCTCCCGCGTTCCGGGAGATTCGGCCCGGCCGCTTCGCCGCCTGCCACTATCTGGAATCGGAGGTGAACTGACATGGCGGAAAAGCTGCTTGAGATCAACCATGTCAGCAAGGAATTCCGCATCGGCGGTATGCTGAGCCGCAAGAAGATCCTCGCCACGGACGACGTCTCGCTGTCCATCGACGCGGGCAAGCCGGTCATACTGTCCATCGTCGGCGAGTCCGGCTGCGGCAAGTCCACGCTTTGCAAGATGGTGCTGCGGCTGTACACGGCCGACAAGGGCAAGATCACGCTGCTGGGCCACGACTACGCCGACAAGAAGGGCTACGACCCGCGGCAGTTCAAGCTGGACGTACAGCCCATCTTCCAGAACCCCTTTGAGACGTTCTCGATGCGCAAGACCGTGGACACCTATCTGTACAACACGGCGCTGCGCCTGGGCATCTGCAAGACCCGGGCCGAGGCCGACAAGCTCATCGACGAGACGCTGCACAACGTGGGCATGTCGCTGCAGGTGGTCGCGGGCAAGTACATGACCCAGTTCTCCGGCGGCGAGCTGCAGCGCATCTCCATTGCGCGCGCGCTGCTCACGCGCCCGAAGCTGATCATCGCCGACGAGCCTGTGGCCGCCATCGACGCCTCGATGAAGATGAACATCGTCAACCTGTTCAAGGACCTGAAGGAGCAGTACCAGGTGTCGTTCATCTACATCACCCACGACCTGTCCACCGCCTACTACGTGTCCGACTACATCGCCACGCTGTACCGCGGCGGGCTGATCGAGTATGGCCCGGCCAAGGAGCTGATGGACGAACCCGCCCATCCGTACACCGAGCTGCTGATGAACGCGGTGCCCCGCGTGGGCGACAAGTGGAAGGAAGGCATGGCCATGCCGGACATGGAGAACAAGGAGTTCGCGCTGACCTGCTGCAAGTTCGCGCCGCGCTGCCCCTATGCCACCGACCAGTGCCGCCAGACCCGCCCGGGCGAGGTGGACCTGGGCAACGAGCGCATGGTGCGCTGCTTCCATCCGCTGGTGCACAGGGCGTAACCGGACCCATCGACGAAAAGACCGGAAGCCCGTTCAGCTTCCGGTTTTTTCAGCCTTAAGGGAGGATATGCGATGACGACGTTTACCGACATCTGGACCCTGCGGCCCAGGCCCGCCGAAGGCGCGGTGATCGCGGGCGACGGCTTTCGCATCACGGTGCTGACCGACCGGCTGCTGCGCCTGGAATACCAGCCGGAGAACCGCTTCCGCGACGGCGCGACCGCGGCCGTCATCAACCGGGATTTCCCGCTGCCCGAATTCGAGGTGCGCCGCGGCGCGGACCGGCTGACCGTTGAGACGCGCTGCGTGCGGCTGGAGTACGACATGAAGCCGTTTTCGCCCGCCGGGCTCACCGCTGTGATGAAGGACGCTTTCCTGCTCCACGGCAGCGTGTGGCACTACGGCGAATCCGAGATGAACCTGAAGGGGACCGCCCGCACGCTGGATAGGGCGGACGGCGCGTTCCTCAAGCCCCGCGCGCCGGGGGAGCCCCGGGAGCCGCTGGAGATGGGCGAGGGCCTGATGTCCATGGACGGCTTTGCCGTGCTGGACGACAGCCGCAGCATGGGCATGGACGATCACGGCAACCTGACGCCCGCCGACGGCGTCGCCGTGGACCTGTACCTGTTCGCCTACGGCCATCGCTTCAAAGAGGCGCTGCGGGATTTCTACCACCTGTCCGGCCCGATCCCCGCCGTGCCGCGCTACGCGCTGGGCAACTGGTGGAGCCGGTACTACTGCTACACCGATAAGACCTACAAGGCGCTGATGGAGCGCTTTGCCGTGGAGCAGGTGCCGCTGTCGGTGGCCGTGATCGACATGAACTGGCACATCACCGACATCGACCCCAAGTTCGGCTCGGGCTGGACCGGCTACAGCTGGAACCCGGAGATGTTCCCGGACCCGAAGGCCATGCTGGACTGGCTGCACGAGAGGCGCCTGAAGGTCACGCTGAACGACCACCCCGCCGACGGCATACGCGCCTGCGAGGACCTGTACCCGGCCATGGCCCGGGAGATGGGCATCGACCCGGATAGCGGCATACCGGTGGACTTCGACGCCTCCAGTGAGAAATTCCTGAAGGCCTTTGAGAAGGTGGTGCTGGACAGCTTCGAGCGCACCGGCGTCGACTTCTGGTGGATCGACTGGCAGCAGCGGGGCGGCAGCAGCATCCCCGGCGTGGACCCGCTGTTCGTGCTGAACCACACCCGCTGGCTGTACGCCAACCGCAACGGCGGCGTGGGCATGACCTTCTCCCGCTACGGCGGGCCGGGCAGCCACCGCTATCCGGTGGGCTTCTCCGGCGACTCCTGCATCACCTGGGACAGCCTGGCCTTCCAGCCCTGGTTCACCGCCACCGCGGCCAACATCGGCTACGGCTGGTGGAGCCACGACATCGGCGGGCACATGCTGGGCGTGCGGGACGAGGAGCTGGCCGTGCGCTGGCTGCAGTTCGGCGTGTTCTCGCCGATCCTGCGGCTGCATTCGTCCATGAGCGAGTTTCTGAGCAAGGAGCCCTGGAGCTATTCGATGGAGCCCTGCGCCATCATGGAGGACTTCCTCCGGCTGCGCCACCGGCTGGTGCCCTGGCTGTACACCCGCGCGCTGGCGGCGGCGGAGGAAGGCAGCGCCATACTCTATCCGGTGTACTACGACTATGATCCCGGCTGGGAACTGATGAAGATACAGTATCAGGAGTACATGTTCGGCGGTCAGATGCTGGTCGCGCCCATCGTGAAGCCCGCCGACCGGGACCTGAGCCTGGGCTGCGCCGAGGTGTGGCTGCCGGAGGGGGAGTGGGTCGACTTCTTCACCGGCTGGCGCTATGCCGGCGGGCAGAGCCTGCGGGTGTACCGCCCGCTGTCCGGCATGCCGGTGTTCGTGCGGCCGGGGACCGTCGTGCCCACGGACGGCGCGCCCGCCCCGGAAAACGGCTGCCCGCTGCCCAGGGCGATCACCTTCCGCGCGTTTGCCGGTGGGAGCGGGGAAGGCGTGTTGGCGGAGGACGACGGCAGCCGCCCCGGCTCGGCAGGCCATCGCCGCTGCGAGAGCGCCCTCGCCATGGAGGCGGGGGAGGGCCTGACCGTTCGCCTGTCGCCCACGACAGGGGCGGTGGAGCTGCTTCCCGGCGACCGGCGCGTCAGCGTCGAGCTGGTGGGGGTGGCGAACGCGGCGCCCGACGAGGCCGATTGCGGCTATGAGACCGCCTATGACGCCCAAAGGCGCACGCTGAAGCTGACGCTGGACGTGAAGCCGGGGGCGGGCGCGACGCTGCGCTGGCGGCGATACCCCGCCTGCCCGCCGCTGGACCGGGTGGCGATGACCCACGCGCTGCTGCTGCCCGTGCGCATGTCCAATCCGGACAAGGACCGCATGCTGGAGATCGCGCAGACCGTGTCCCGGCCGGAGCGCAGGCTCGCCGCCTGGATGACCTTCGACCTGCCCGACGGGCTGCTGGGGGCGCTGAGCGAGCTGGAAAGCCTGGAATGATCGCGAACCGGGACTGAGGTGACGGATGATGCTGCGCAGGCTTCGGGGCCCCACGGCCTATTACGCGCTGATACAGGGCCTGTACTGGGCCATATACTGCCTGATGGTGGGCTTTGCGTCGGTGTTTCTGCTGGACAGGGGCTTCACCAACGGAACCATCGGCCTGATTCTGGGCCTGTCCTACCTGTTTTCGGCGCTGCTGCAGCCGGCGGTGGGCGCGGCATTCAGCCGGCGGGGCTTTCGCCTGAACATCGGCATTGCCTGCGCGTACCTCCCGGTGGGGGCGCTGTCGCTGGCCGTGCTGCTGCTGCCGCTGGGGCGTGCGCCGCTGGCCGTGGCGCTGGCGGTCATGTTCACGATACAGTCGATGCTGCAGCCCTCGGTCAACGCGCTGCATCAGCGCTTTGAAACGGATGGCCGGCAGGTGAACTTCGGCCTGGCCCGGGGCGTGGGCTCCGCGGCCTATGCGCTGTCCTCCTTCGCGATGGGGCGCCTGCTGGCGCGGCTGTCGCCGTCGATACTGCCCGGCGCGTACGGCGCGGCGGTGGGGGTGCTGATCGCCGTGCTGTTCTGCGCGAAGACCACCGCCGCCGCCGGGCCCGCCGGCATGGACAGCCGCGGCGCGTCCTACGCGGACCTGCTGCGCGGCTGTCCCTCTCTGGCGCTGTTTCTCGGCGGCGTCGGGTGCATGTTCCTGGCCTATTCCTTCATCGACAATTTCATGGTGCAGATCATACTGAGCATCGGCGGCCAGAGCGGCGACCTGGGCACCGCCATCACGCTGAGCGCCATGACCGAGCTGCCCGCGATGATGCTCTTCGCCCGGTTCAGCCGCCGGGGGAAGGGCGTGCGGCTGTTCATGATCTCCATATGGTTCTGGCTGGCCAAGGACGTGCTGACCATGCTCGCCCCAAACCCGCAGACGCTGTACGCGGTGCAGCTGTTGAACTTCGCCAGCTGCGCGGTGTACGTGCCCGGCATGATGGACTATATGCGCCACGTGCTGCCGGAATCCCAGCTGCTGCGCGGCGCGACGCTGGCGGGCACCGCCACCACGCTGGGCAGCCTGCTGGCCACCATAGTCGGCGGATGGCTGATGGACGGCGTGGGCGTGCGAAAGGCGCTGATGATCGTGCAGGTCTTCCCCGCCGTCGGAACGGCGCTGTTGACCGTGGCGCTGAGCAGGGCGATCCGCTAGTCCGAGGCGCGGCGCCTCTGACGCCCGTCACTGCGGCCGGGCCTGCCGCCGGTAGTCGCCGGGGCTCATGCCCTTGATCTCGCGGAAGCTGCGGGTGAAATAGCTGGTGTCCTGAAAGCCGCACTGCGCGCCGATGTCGGCGATCTTCTCAGTGGTGGAGCTGAGCAGCTCCGCCGCCTTCTGCACCCGGAAGCGCTTCACGTAGTGGATCGGCGGCATGCCGATGGTGCTTCGGAAGCAGCGCAGGCATTCGCTTTGACTGATCATGGCGCTGGCGGCGATGTCCGAAACGGTGATCTCCTCCGCGTAGTTCTGCTGGACGTAGCGCAGCATCCGCTTGATGCGGTCGCTGTCCCGCAGGGTCTTCTCCGAAGCCGTCGCCTTGCCCTCCGGCAGGTTCTGACAGAGCAGGAACACCAGCTCGGAAAGCGCCGCCCGCACCTGGAACTCGTAGCCCGGCGCGTCCGAGGCGCCCGCCTGCCAGGCCGCCTCGATGCACGCCAGCGCCCGGGCGTGCCAGGGCTGGCCGCCGTCCAGCGCTACGAAGCGCAGGCCGCTGCCGATCAGGGGGCGCAGGTAGGATTGCCAGAATATGCTGTCGATGCCGCCGCCGATCAGCCGCGGGTGGAACACGATGGAGTGGTAGCGGCAGTGGCTGCCGCGGGCGCCCGTGGCCGAGTGGAGCACGTCGGCGTTGACGAAGAAGCCCTGTCCCCGGCCCAGCGTGTGGCGCTGGCGGCCCGCGGAGACGGTGGTCTCCCCGGATTCCACGAACACCGCCTCCAGCTCGTCGTGCCAGTGCCAGGGCACCCGGTCCCGCTCCAGGTCGTCGTGGTAGAAGGCCGCGGGGAACAGGGGCGTGCCGTGATTCGCCAGCTCCATGCCCTGGCTGTTGGTGAAGAACACTTCGCTTCCGCAGGGGGTAATGGCCATATGTTATCCTCCATGATGGCGATTTTGTCCAATAAAACAGGCGTTTCTATTCTATTACTCCGGCATTTTTGCTGATATAATTATACCCGAAGTTCGGGGAAGACGCAAGCCCTCCCGGATTTCGACGAACGTTTCAGCAAGGAGGATGATATTATGAAGCGTTTATTCAAGGGACACATCATACTGGGCACCATGGCCGGCCGCGCGAACGATGAGTTCATCGATCAGCTGGACCTGTCCCTGCAGGTCAGGCCCGAGGGTCTGCGCTGGTTCTGCGGCACCCACGATCTGGACTCGACCTTCATCTGCCAGGCGCTGTGATCGCGCCGGCGACCTTTGACAACTGCCGGGGAGCGGACCCATTCCGTTCCCCGTTTTCAGCATAAATACACAGACGGACGGGGGAAGGACCATGGAGGGTACACAGGGCCGCGCGCAGCGGACCACGCTGCGCCGGCTGATCGCGATGCTGGCGGTGATCGCGATACCGGTGGCGCTGCAGAACCTGCTGACCACCACCGGCAGCATGGTGGACACCATGATGATCGCGTCGCTGGGCGAAAAGAGCGTGGGAGCGGTGGGCCTGTGCGCCCAGTTCTCCAGCCTGATGTTCGCGGGCTACTGGGGCTTTGTGGGCGGCGGCATGCTGTTCTTTGCCCAGTACTGGGGCGCGGGCAACCACGACGGCATCCGCAAGTCCTACGGCATGACGCTGAGCTTCATGATGATCTCCGGGCTGATCTGCGCGGGCTTTGCGATATTCGCGCCGGAGAAGGTGATGGGCCTGTACACCGACAGCGTCGAGATCCGGCGCATCGGCGTGCAGTATTTGCGCATCGTGGGCTTCGCCTATCCGCTGCAGGTGATCGCCTCGGCGATGGCGGCGCTGCTGCGCTCGGTGGAGAAGGTGAAGATCCCCATGGCGGCGGGCATCGCCAGCGTGGTGACCAACTGCGTGTGCAACTACATACTGATCTTCGGCAAGCTGGGCCTGCCGGCGATGGGCGTGCGCGGCGCGGCGCTGGGCACCGTGATCGCGAACCTGGTGAACGTGGGGTTGATGGTGGCGCTGGTGAAGGCCCGCGGCATACCCTACATGCTGGAGTTTCGCGCGCACTTCCGGTGGAACCGGCCGCTCTTGAAGGAGTACCTGGTGAAGTGCTTCCCGATACTGATGAACGAGGTGTTCATCGGCGTGGGCAACATGATGATCAACGTGGTGCTGGGCCACCAGGCGGACGAGGCCATCGCGGCCACCGCCGTGCTGCGCACGCTGGAGGGCATGGTGATCGGCATGTTCGCCGGCTTCTCCAGCGCCGCCAGCGTGCTGGTGGGCAAGGAGGTGGGCGCGGGCAACCACGAGGAGGCCTTCTCCCGGGGCTGGCGGCTGATCTATTTGTGCTGCGGCATGATCGCCCTGCTGGGCGCGGTGCTGGTGGCGGTGAACAAGCCGCTCTTGCACGCGATGGGCATGTCCGGCGAATCCTACCGGATCGCCTTCGGCATGCTGGTCATCTACTGCCTGGTGGCGCTGATCCGCATGCAGAACTGGTGCATGAACGACACCTACCGCGCGGCGGGGGATTCGGCCTTCGGCTCGATCATGGAGCTGACCTTCATGTTCCTGATGGTCCAGCCGGTCATCCACATCGCCAACGACGTGTTCCACGCGCCGTTTCTGCTGGTGTTCGCGCTGTGCTATGTGGACGAGCCCATCCGCTACGTGATCATGCAGGTCCACATGTACTCCCGCAAGTGGATCAAGCCCGTCTCCGACGAGGGCCGGGCCACAATCGACGCCTTCCGAAAAAAGTACAACGTGCGCGTGAAGGGCAGTACATGCAGGTGAGGCCCGCCCCTCAGCGCCTGCCGGCCCGGGCAAGCCTGCGCATGGGCATGTAGAACACCGCCGCCGTGGCCAGCATCAGCGCGCCGCAGACGCCGTACACGGCGGGGATGCCGGCGGCGTCGGCGATCAGCCCGCCTGCCAGCGAGCCGATGATGCGGGCGACGCCGAAGCTGGTCATCTGCAATACGCTCTGGGCGCTGGCCTGCAGCGCGCTGTCGGCGACCTGGCTCAGGTGCATCATCGGGAAGAACTCAAAGCAGGCCAGGTGGGAGATGGACAGCATCTGCGCCAGCAGGATCAGCGCCGGCGCGCGCACCACCGACAGCAGCGCGAAGCGTATCGCGCCCAGCACCAGCCCGACGGTCATCCAGCGCCAGACGGACAGGCGTTTCATCAGCCTGTCGCCGAACAGCAAAAACGGTATCTCCAGCGCCACCGACAGCGTGGAGATCACGCCGACCAGCGCGTTGCCGATGCCCAGGTCGCCCAGGTGCTTCGAGAAGAAAGTCAGGTTGAACTGGTGGCCGATGCTGGCCAGCAGCACGACGGCCAGCAGCAGGAGCATCTCCCTGTCCCGCAGGAACGCGGTCAGGGGCACTTTCTCCCGGTGGTGCTGGTGCCCCTGGACCTTTGGCAGCAGCAGCGCCGTCCCCGCCGCCAGCAGCAGCATGCCGCCCATGGCGGGGTACAGCCCGCGCAGCGACTGCGTCAGCGCCAGCCCGGTGGCCATGATGCCCACCTGATAGCCGATCGTGCCCATCATGCGCACGGGCCCGAAGCTGTGGCCGTGGGCGGCGGTGTATTCCATCGAAATGGCGTTGCTCACCGGCATGGCAGGCAGGTTGAACGCGTTGTACAGCAGCAGCACGGCCAGCAGCGGCCAAAAGCGCGTCGAGGCCGGCAGCACCAGGAAGCACATGCCGCCGGAGAGGGCCAGCGCCACGGCCAGCACGGTGCGCTTGTAGCGGGCGCGGTCGGCCAGCATGCCCCAGGCGGGCTGTATGAACAGCGCCGCGAAGGCCAGCACCGCCGAGATCAGGCCGATCCGGCCGTCGGTCAGGCCGATCTCGCCGTAGAACTTCGGCGCGAAGGTGGTCATGCCCGTGGCGATGAAGTTCACTGAGAAAAACAGATACAGTGTCCAGAGCTTTCTGTCCTTTGCCATGGTCGTGCCGTCCTTTGGTTATCACGATTCGATACGATCGGAGGGGTTCATATGAAGCGTCGAATGATACTGTTTACCGATATCGGCGATACGATTATCGACGAGGGTACCGAGATTCGGGACGCGCCCGGGGGCGTGGTCCGCTCTGCCGAATGCCTGCCCGGGGCCCGGGAGGTGCTGCTCTCGCTGCATGACTCGGGCTACACCATCGCCATGGTGGCCGACGGCCTGGAAGAATCCTTTCGGAACATGATGGCGCAGCACGGCCTGGACCAGGTATTCGCCGCCCGGGCGATCTCCGAGACCGTCGGCGCAGAGAAGCCCGACCCGCGCATGTTCCGCGCCGCGATGGCCCAGCTGAAGCTGCGCAAGCGGGACAAGCGCCGCATACTGATGCTCGGCAACAACCTGGCCCGCGACATCGCTGGCGGCAATGCCTTCGGCCTGCGCACCGCGCTGATCCGCTGGTCGCCGCGCTACCGGTACGACTGGACCTGTGAGGCGGAGCGGCCGGACTACGTGCTGGACTCGCCCTGGGAGCTGCCGATGCTGCTGGCGCATCTGGAGGCGGAGGCCAGCCTGTAGCCCCGTCGGATACGCCTTCCCTGTCATCATATCACGACCGCGCGGGAAAGTAAAGCGCCGCGCGCAAAATCCATGTGTCGCGCATCGCAATGAGCGGTGAAGCGCGGACACAGCCCGTATACCATGTGCTGTCACAACAATATGCTGTGCTGGCAGCACAAAACATCCAAGAACAATTATTCTCCGGGCATGGTGCAAAACCCGGGCGTTCGGCTATAATAATACCGTCAACAGGCACCGAACGACCGACCCTTATGGAGGATATGATTATGAATACATGGTACAACGCGACTGCTTACAGCATGTCCTATCTGATGGCGGAGGACACCGGCGCGCCGGAGCTCCGCAATCCGCTGAACAGTGCCATGCGCGCCGACCGGACGGGCAAGCCCGAAAGCCACCCGCTGCGTGCGCTGATGGCCCACGTTCTGGCGATATTCGCGATCTGAATATGCAAACCCCGGCGAACGGTCGCCGGGGTTTGTTTCTACTTCTGCCGCTTCCCGTTGAGCAGTATCACCGCGGCGAGGATCAGGGCCATGCCGAGGCCGGAGAGCGGGGTCAGCGGCTCGGAGAACACCAGTATGCCGATCAGCGTGGCCACCATCGGCTCGACGGTGGCGAGTATGCCCGCGCGGCTGGCCTCCACGGTGCGCAGGCCCAGGGTGTAGGCCATAAACGGGATTACCGCCGTGACCAGCGCGGTCACGAGGCACAGCAGCAGCAGCGCCGGGAGGTCCGGGGCGGCGGCGAACTTCGCGAGCATGTCCGCGGGCCGGCAGATCAATAAGGAGCCGATGGCGGCGGACAGGAACGTCCAGGCCGTGACGGTGTAGGGGGAGTACTTGCGCAGGGCGACGGTGCCCAGTATGCTGTACAGCCCGTACCCCAGGCCGGAGCCCAGGCCGAACAGCAGTCCGGTGAGCGTCACGCCCTCGCCGGAGATGCCGGACACCAGCACGCACCCGGCAAAGGCCAGCGCCAGGGCCAGCAGCTTCAGGGCGGTCAGCCTCTCGCGGAAGAACAGCGCGGACATCAGCATGATCCAGATGGGGGAGGTGTACAGCAGTATCGCCGCGGTGGACAGCGGCATCATTTCGATGGCGGTGAAGTAGCACACGGTGAAGAACAGTATGCTGCCGAACCCCAGCCCGAGAAACAGCGGGAAGTCCCGCGGCGACAGCTTTAGCCCCGAGCGGTCCCTGACCGGCAGCAGCAGGCAGAAGGCCAGCGCGGCCAGCGTGACGCGGATCGACACGATCTGTATCGACGTAAAGCCATAGGCCCCGAGCCGCCGGACGAATATGCCCATGCTGCCCCAGAAGCAGCCGGCCAGCAGGATCAGCGCCGGGCCGATGTTCCGTTTTTGATGTGTGCTTCTATCCATGATCTCAGAACTTCAGGAGGATGCCCACGGCCGCGGAGATGGCGATGTAGACCACGGGGCTCCACTTGAGCTTGCGCTGGGCGATGAATATCGCCGCGCCCAGCGCGATGGCCTTCCACAGGAACAGGTCGCCAAGGCTGCCGCTGGCCTTGAAGGCCGGTATGTTCACCAGCGCCACCTTCGCCACGTTCAGCCCGGCGGCGGTGATCATCGCGATGGAGGCGGGGCGCAACCCGTAGAAGGCGCCCTCCACCAGCTTGTTCTCGCGGAAGCGGTGCAGGAACTTGGCGATGATCAGTATGATGACCACCGACGGCAGCGCCAGCCCCAGCGTGGCCAGTATGCCGCCCGGCACCTTCGCGGTGGTGAAGCCCGCGTAGGTGGACATGTTGATGCCGATGGCCCCCGGCGTGGACTCGGACACGGCGATCATGTCCGCGATGTCCGCGTGGGTGAACCAGCCGGTGCTGTCGCTCATCTCGTACAGGAAGGGCAGCGTGGCCAGGCCGCCGCCCACAGAGAACAGGCCGGTCTTGGCAAATTCCAGTATCAGCCGAAGCAGCGTGTTCATGCCCTGCCCCCCTTTCCCCGGCGGACGCGGGCCAGCGAGATCGCGATGCCCGCCGCGCCGCTGAGCAGCACCAGCACCGCCGCCGGGACCTTCACCGGCAGGAAGCCGGAGAAGGCGGTCAGCGCAAAGACCACCAGGTACAGCGCCAGCGAGAACCGGTCCACCACCGACGACTTCCACAGCCGCAGCACCGCCTGCACGATCAGCACGCACACGCACACGCGGATGCCCGCGAAGGCGTGCTGCACCAGCGGCTCGTCCGCGAAGTTCTGCAAAAACGCGGCGATCACCAGTATGATCGCGATGGGCCCGGTCAGAAAGCCCAGCGTCGCCGCCAGCGCGCCGGGAAGGCCCCTGCGCTTTTCACCGATGAAGGTGGACACGTTCAGCGCGATGATGCCGGGGGTGCACTGCCCGATGGCGAAGTAGTCGCGCAGCTCGTCCATGGTCGCCCAGCCCCGCCGGTTGACCAGCTCCCGCTCCAGCAGCGGCAGCATGGCGTAGCCGCCGCCGAACGTCACGCAGCCCAGCCGGACGAACGTCAGGTACAGGTCCAGCAAGTCTTTCATCCTGAACACCCCCTTGACGGATGTTGTCACCTGTATTATAGCACAGCAAAACGCCCCCGGGCAACCGCGGGCGGGGCCTTTGGGGGCGATTCGATTTTAATGTTCGGTTAATGCCCGTCGATGGTTCAGGCAAGGCAGGGGCGGTATCATGTGAACCTGATCGCCAAGGCCTTCGAGATCCGGTGCCCATTGGCCTGAGGCCGGTCCTCCGGCTGCCGGGTCAGTTCCTGCGCCTGTCCATGCCGCTCTGACGGTAGTAGGCGGCCTTATCCTCGTACATTTTCCGGTCGGATTCGTGCAGCAGATCGTCCGTGCTTTCGCTGCCTGTCCGCATCGCGCAGCCCACCGATACGCTGTATCCGGCCCGGGTCACGTCTTCCCGCACCCGGGCGATGGTCTTTTCGACGGCGGCTTTGTCCTGCTGCAGGAACACGATGAGGAATTCGTCGCCGCCGATCCGGTAGGCGATGGTGTTCCGGCTGTCGGCGCGGCCCAGGCAGCGGCCGATCTCCGCGAGCGCCCGGTCGCCTTCCGCGTGGCCCTGCGTGTCGTTGATGTGCTTCAGGCCGTTCATGTCCAGCGACGCGATGGCGGAGACGCTCTTCGGATGCCGTTGAATGTCCTCGTAGAACGCGAAGCGATTCTCCAGCGAGGTCAGCGGATCCAGGCGGTTGTCGTGGGAGCGCAGGAACATGTAGAAGAACACGCTGCTGATCATGATCGCATCGTTCAGGCGGATGCCCCAGTACAGCGCGTCGATCACCGAGGCAATGATGCAGGCGGCGGCGCAGAGGATCAGTATCCACCGCTCCGACCGCTTTCGCTCATGGAAGCGATGCCAGGTCGCCATGAGGATCTGAGCCATGTACAGCATGCCGACGATGAAAACACTGTACCCCAGCGGTCCCCGCACGAAGTGGTATTCCTGGTCGAAGGAAAAGGCGATCGGCGAGAAGAAGGCGGTCAGGTTGATCGCCAGATTGACAAGCGCCGGTATCCACAGCCTCCAGGTCCTGTGCTTTATATCATGCGTTTGTAAACGACAGGACAAAAAAGCCGCCCGAAAAGGCGGCATAATCGGTAAAAACTGCGTGCGGCGCTACCTGCGGACCCAGACGCGCATTTCGCCCGGCTCGCGGTTCGCCCAGCGGTAGTAGGGGA
>JAFYBB010000143.1 GCA_017540445.1 Clostridia bacterium
ACGGACGAGGCGCTGCGGGAGATTCTGCGGCGCGGCGAACAGATCGCCGTCCGGCGGGAGCGCCGGACCATCCGCGCGCTGGCCGGCGCGACAGGGGCGCTGTTTATGGCGCTGGTGCTGGCGATCGGCTTCGGATCGCACAGGGTTTCGTCAAACCGGCTCCGGTCGGTTTACGGCTCGTTCCTGCTGAGCCCGGAGGCCGGCGGCTACGTGCTGGCGGCGGTGATCGCGTTCGCGCTGGGCGTGACGGTCACTCTGCTGTGCATCCGCCGGAATATGAGAACAACCCATAAATTCGACGAGCGGCCGCCGCGCAAGGGCGACGGCGCGTAAACCCGACCGAACCCCATATCGCTATCAGAAGAAGTCTGACAGGAGGATATGATCATGAAGAAGCTGTGGAACGGCAAGCGGATGCTGGCGCTGCTTTTGACGCTGGTGATGCTGACGGGCGCGCTGCCGCTGACGACGCTGGCCGAGGAGGTCGCGCCGCCCGAGACCCAGGCGGAGCAGACCGCACCGGTCGAGGCCCAGGCGGGCAGTTTTGCGGACAGCCTTGGCGACGGCAGTACCGCGTATTTCGAGGTCAAATTCGCGCTGCCGGAGGGGGCGACCACCCAGGAGGTGGAGTACACCACCCTTCCGGAGACGGCCATGGTTCCGGCAGGCACGACGGTTGGCGCGCTTCAGACGCCCAGCCGCGTCAGCTGCCTGTTCCTCGGCTGGAGCTATGATGAGTCGGGAACCGCGGTCGCGGACCCGGAGGATGTGATCGACCGCAATCTGACGCTGTACCCTCGCTTCGCGCTGAAGGAGGGCCTCGAAAACAGCGGCAGCCTGACCTACGTGTCGCAAACCGACGTGCCGCTTGATTTCGCGATCGAGCTCATCTCCTACGGGCTTACGCAGGAGGAGATCGAGCAGATCCTCAACGTGGAGGACTCCAGCCTGTGCATCGACTCCATCCCCTACACGCTGACCTCCTGCCGCGACGAGGACGAGCTGGCGTGGCTCGAGGGCCTGGGGCTGGACGCGGAGACGGCGTCCGGGGTGTGGGCCTGCGTCAAGTCGGCGGAGGCGCAGCCCGGGACCGGCCTGTACGGCGCGCTGTCCACGGCCTTCGACGATACCGCGCTCAATTCGGACGCGATCCTCGCGATCGTCGCGCACTACGCCCCCCAGGAGCTCACGCAGGGCCTGTCCGAGGGCGCGGGGCTGACCGACGTGAACGGCGAGCCCTTCGACCCGCAGATCCAGGAAGCGGCGCCGGTTGAGATCGAGGATACCTCAGCGCTGACCGAATCCACCCTGGCGATGCTGGCCGCGGCCGACATCGACCTGGCCACGGCGACGGAGGAGGAGCTGAAGCCGCAGTACGGCCTCGCGGAGGACGACAGCCTGCAGCGCTTCTGGCGCGAGGACGTGGGCCTGCCCGTGGAGCAGGTGCTGGTCCTGGAGGAGCTGCTGCTGAAGAAGCAGGAAAAGGCCGGCGAGCGCTGGCTGCTGCGGCCCGAAGACGGCTTCTGGGAGGGCGGCAATCTCTATTCCGCCTCCATCGCCGACACCTCGAAGCTGCGCTTTGTCTCGGACGGCGAGATCATGCCCGCCGAAGTGGTCGAATACAACATCACCGCCTTCCAGGAGGAGGTCGTGAACATCAGCCTCTCCTCCGACGTGATCGAGCTTCGCGCCGACGAGGTGGAGGGCGTGGAATTCAAGAGCATCATCAACCTCCAGTCCGGCGAGGACGGCGAGCTGGTCGCCGGGCAGGACGACGGCACCGGCGTCATGACCTATGCCGGCGACAAGGCGATATCCGCGGGCAGCGTCATCGCGGTGCGCGACGGCGAGGCGGACGCGAACGGCTTTACCGACGCCAACGTCACCTATCTGAAAGTCACCCAGGTGCTGGGCGACGGCCGGTACGCCTATGAGCGGGCGGGCGTCGAGGACATCCTCTTCATCGCGGACAACATCCCCGTTCCCGACGACGGGAGCCCCGAGGACGGACAGATCGAGCTGGCCGCCGATTCGCTGGATTTCAGCGGCGCCGCCTACGCCGATTTCGGTCTGGACGCGGGCACCCGCCTGGAGCCCGGCGACTATCTGATCTTCTACACCGGCGCGCTCGGCGGCGCGGATTATGCCGCGACGGGCTACGGCCTGGTCACCAGCATCGCCCCCGGCGGGGATGGGTACGTTGTGAACTATGACGTCGTCTCCGAGCAGAAGGTCATGGGCGACGAGCTGCTGCTGTATATGGAGATGCCCGAGGTGGACATCGTGCCCACCCAGGAGGAGTCCGCCCAGCTGGAGCGCGAGATGCGCCAGCAGGTGATGGAGAGCGGCTTCGTGGACGAGACCAGCGACTTCCTGACCCGGCTGATCATGAATGAGGATATCGATTTTGACAGCCTGGAGCATGGCGACGAGATCCGCAACATGACCATCCAGACGGACGACGGCCAGATCACGCTGGAAGAGCTGCGCCGCCTCGCGGACGGCGCGAAAAAGGTCGAGGTCAGCGACGTGCACGTCACCTTCCTGATGTTCATCAACCTGGAGCATTTCAAGGACAAGAAGGGCCTGCGCGCCGAATTTGCCGTCAGCTTTACCATCAAGATCGCCATCGGCGACGTGGGCACCCTGGAGATCCAGCCCACCGCCGTGCTGGAGCAGGAATTCCTGCTGACCCCGGTGATCAAGGTCAAGCGCAACAAGAACAGCGCGGGCCTGACCTCCAGCCTGGACATCACCGCGTCGTTCCAGGCGGGCACCTATACCGGCCTGGGCGTGGCGGTGACGGCCAAGACCAAGAACAATCCCGATCCCAGGTCCGAGCAGGAATGGGAGGAAATGGTCAACAACTTCGCGGCGGACAACTCCGGCGCGGAGGGCGACAAGGCCAAAAAGGACGCCCGCCAGAAGGCGGCGAAGTACCTGATCAAGGGCGGCAACAAGCTGCTCAAAAAGGCCAAGGGCAACCAGGGCTTCGGCGCGGACTACAACGCCACCACCGACGAAAAGAAGGACGGCAACGACTCCAAGCAGGGCTCTGTGTCGCCGGGCATCGGCGGCGACCTGCCCACGAAGTATTCCAACATGCTGTCCAACGACGCCCAGTACATCAACTTCATCAATAAAGACCTGGGCTCCTTCGACGCGCCGGTGGACCCGATGGGCATCATCCACATCGGGCTCAAGGTGAACCTCACCGTCGGCTTCAAGATCAACTGCATGATCGGCGCGGGCATCAGCTACGAAAACGCGAAGGAGTTCTCCTATCACTTCCGCGCCAAGATCTGGGGCGGCGGCGAAGAGTACAAGAACAAGAACCTCGGCGGCGACAGCGGCAGCAGCGTCAAGGACATCAAGAAGCCGAACTTCCGCGCCGACTTCTACGCCTTCGGCATGCTGGGCATTCGCGCGGGCGTGGGCATCGACCTGCGCGTCGGCGTGTTCAGCACCGACCTGGATTCCGTGGGCGTCGTGGCCACGGCCGGCATCTACGCGGAGCTGTACGGCTTCCTGTACTGCTGGTTCGAGTGGACCTCCGGCCAGGGCACCAGCAGCGGCGCGATGGGCTCGCTGCTGTTCGAGATCGGCATCTATACCGACATCAGCGTGAAGGTGCAGGTGGGCTTCGGCAAGGCGTCCAAGAGCTGGAGCCTGTACAGCAAGAAGATCCCGCTGCTGCAGCTGGGCTGCGTCAAGTATCCCATCGACTTCACGATCGAGCCCAATGACAGCAAGCTGACCGTGGTGATCAAGGACGGTGAAAACACCGTCAAGGTGCCCGACGAGCTGTTCAACATCAAGCTGATGGCGCTGTCCTCGGGCAAGATCGCCAATGAAAACATGGATTCCAAGCACGTCTGCGAAACCGGCGCGAAATCCTATACCGCAGATATGGTCACCGTCGGCGACGAGGACAGCGGCGGCATCAAGCTGAGCACCAAGCGGACCTGGACGCAGTACAACGAGGATCACTTCGTGGTCGAGTGCTTCGACCTGGAAAGCAACAAGGGCAAGGTCAAGCAGGGCCCCTCCTCGTTCCAGTACCTGCCCGCCACCAACGAGATCTACATCTGCCCGGTGGACAGCTCGGCGGATCAGGTTTGGGGCAAGGTGGTGTTCACCTACAAGAATAACGCCTTCGGCTTCAGTACCCAGCCGCTGCAGCGCACGGTGTACGTCTCCTGGAAGGGCACGAAGAAGACGGCGTCGGTGGAATACTACCTGCAGGAGAATTCCTCGGCGGACGTGCGCTTCGGCTACGTCTGGTCCAAGGTGGGCATGGGCAGCGTCAGCGGCTATGACGGCATTCGCTGCTATGTGGAAGTCACGCCCGAGCTGTGCAACATGTTCCCCGGCTACGAGCTGGTCCACCTGGGCTTCCCGGACGAGGCCGAGCTGGAGAAGAAGTACAATCAGGCGTACGACGAGTTGGAGCAAGCCGACAAGGCGATGAAGAAGGCCAACACGGCGCTCTGGCTCGCCCGGGATAACTCGGGCCTGTCAAAGGCGGAAAAGGAGGCCGCCCAGAAGGCGGCGGACGATGCGACCAAGGTGTACATACAGGCCAAGTCCGTTGTCAGCTATATCGGCAGCCTGTATAGAACCTATTACGAGAATAACGAGGAGGCCATCGCAAATAAGTCCGGCACGACGTGGTTCACCATGCGCGGCGACAACACCGTGATCGGCGTGTATTTCAAGAAGCTGGACCGAGTGACCAGCTGGGACATCGTCGGCGAGGACCTGGCGGTGGATTACTCCCGCGACCGCGGGCGCGGCTGGACGCTGTGCTCCAGCGAATGGGACCCGGACGACAACGCCCTCCTCGAGCACGCGTGGCATTCCGGCCAATGCCACGTCTTCGAGGGGCTGCCGGTGCTGGACTACATGCCCGACAAGCTGCGCGATTTCCGCAAGGACACCCACGATACCAAGTGGTAC
>JAFYBB010000144.1 GCA_017540445.1 Clostridia bacterium
CCTCGACGATCGGCGGGTCGTAGTTTTTGGCGAAGAAGTCCTTTTCCACATAGGCCGGCTCGAAGCCGAAGCGGCGGTAGAAATCCACGTTTGCCGGGCTGGTGCCCACGAACATTCGCGGGTATTGCAGCTGGTACAGCTTGAACAGGTGGCGGATCAGCTTGCCGGCGTAGCCCCTGCCGCGCATTTCAGGCGCGGTGGCCAGGTTCTTCAGCTCGCACGCGCCGTCCGCACGCCGGGTGATCACCGCCTCTGAGGCGGCGGCGCCGTCCACCAGCAGCACGTACATGTCGCCCTCGGGCAAATACGCCTCCACCAGCGCGCGGTTGGGGTCGGCGTCCAGCAGCAGGGCCATGTAGGCCTCCGTGCCGGCGGAGATGCGTCGGATCTCAAGCGGGGCCAGCTCGCCCCTGGACCAGTGCCTGCGGCACAGCGCCACGTAGCTCTCGTTGCCGCCCAGCACGATCTGCTCGCCGGAGCGGACCACCTTGCCGTTCGCGACGCGGGCGTTCATGATGGCCTTGCGGCCGCACCAGCAGACGGTCTTGATCTCCTCGATGGTGTCCGCCCAGGCCATCAGCCAGTGGCTGCCCTCGAACAGATTGCCCATGAAGTCGGCCCGCAGGCCGTAGCAGATCACCGGTATGCCCATGCCGTCCACGATGTCCACCAGGCGCTGCACCTGCGCCTTCTTCAGGAACTGGGCCTCGTCGACGATGACGCAGTCGTACAGCGTGAGGTCGATCTCGTCCAGCTCCTCCACGTAGCGGCAGGGGGCGCTGAGCCCGGAACGGGAGCCCACCGTGCGCTCGCCGTCGCGGTTGTCCAGCCGGGGCTTGAGCATCAGCGCGTTCTGCCCGCGCTCCTGGTAGTTGTATTGCACCATGATGGCGTTGGCCGTCTTGGACGAGCCCATCGCGCCGTAACGGAAGTACAGCTTGGCCATGTAAAAAATTCTCCCTTCTCTGGAACACGGCTCCATTATACACCATCATGGGCCCGTGTTCCAGAGAAGGGAGATTAATTCTTCTACGACCCGGCGGATTTGTACCTTCGCACGCCGATCTGCCACAGCGCCGCGCAGGGGAGGAGGAACAGCGGTGTGAGCAGCGGCATGAGCCCGAGGAGCCGGTGCTCGGTGCGGCCCAGCAGCGCCATCAGCGGGTAGTACTGGAACAGCGCGTAGGGGATCACGAACGTGCAGAACTTCAGTATGCCGCCGCCGTACACGTCCAGCGGGTACACGCCGTACTCCCGCATGCCGTGGGTGAATATGTTGACGACCTCGAGCCCCTCCAGCGTGAAAAAGCACAGCGCCGCGTAGAGTATGAACAGGGCCGCGAAGATCACCGTGCCACCGGCCACCATCAGAAGAAGCACCAGCGCGCGCCAGGGCGTCCAGGCGACCGGCGACCTTGCCACGCCCCAGGCCAGCATGACGATCGACTGGATCAGCTTGCCCAGCCGGGCGAACTCGATATCATCGCACAGCACCTGCAGCATGAGCCCCCGGGGCCGCAGCATCACCCGGTCAAACCCGGCGCTCCTGACGAGGCCGGAGAACCGGTCGAAGCCCCGGAAGAAGCACTCCGCCAGCGAAAAACCGGAGAGGGTGACGCCCGCGCACAGCATGCACTCGCCCAGGGTGTAGCCCCCGACCGTGCCGAAGCGGGACAGCAAAAACCACATGCTCAGAAACGCCGAGAACGAGATCAGGAACTGGCCGAGCGTCGACAGGAAGAACGACTGCCTGTAGGCCATGCTGCGCTTCAGATGCATGGAAACGAACTTCAGATACAGCCTCATGGTCAACCTCCTTGCAGGCACAGGCGCTTCATGCCCCGGTGCTGAATAAGCCAGCCGAAGCCCATCAGGGCGGCCAGCCAGAACACCTGCAATAGCAGCGTCTCGGTCAGCTCCATGCCGCGGATGTCCCCGGAGTAGATGCGCAGCGGCGCGTTCACCATGGCCCCGAAGGGCGTGTAGCGCAGCACCGACGACAGCCAGACGGGCATGAAGGGCAGGGGAACGATGGCCCCGTTCAGAAATTCGGTCACCGGGTCGAGCACCGTTCGAAGCCCCTGGGAGGACAGCGTGTAGAAGCAGGAGAAGTAGACGATCAGCGTCATGGCGCAGGTGACGCCGAGGGTCAGCGCCAGCGAAAGCAAAAACGCCGCGAAAGCCCCCATCGATGCGGGCGGGTTCAGCCCCCAGGGGGCGGGCAGCAGCGCGGAGATGATCAGTATCGGCCCGCAGCGCAGTGCCGCGCGGCTGATGCGCAGGGCGGCGTTTCGGGCAAACCACATGCCGTACAGGCCCACCGGGCGGCACAGCTCCAGGGCCACATTGCCGCTTAAAATCATGTCGAACAGCTCGTATTCGTAGCTCCAGGTGTTCAGAAGCGCCAGGAACGCCTGGCGCAGCCAGATGTAGCTGACCAGGCCGGAAAGCGCCATCGGGAAGGAGGATTGGTGGGCGGCGTACAGGGCGCGGTACAGCTGAATCTGCATAAAGCCCCAGAAGAACTGGGTGAATATGCCGGCCCAGGCCGCGGTGCGGTACTGCAGGCCCTTGATCAGCTGCATCCGAAAGAAGCTGAGATGGGGATGGAAGCGGCGCATCGACATCCCCCCCTACACGCCGTAGCGCCGGTACAGCGCCGCGGCCATCTCGTCCAGGGAGCCCGTGCCCGGCAGCGACGCGCGCACGTCCTCGAAGCTGCCGTCCAGCAGCAGCTTGCCGCGCCCGATCAAAAGCACCCGCGTGGCCAGGGCCTCGACGTCCTGCATGTCGTGGGTGGTCAGCAGCACCGTGGTGCCCCGGGCCCGGTTGCGCGCCTGTATGAACCCGCGCAGGGCCAGCTTGCTCACCGCGTCCAGGCCGATGGTGGGCTCGTCCAGAAACAGCAGATCCGGGTCGTGCAGCAGCGACGCCGCCACCTCGCAGCGCATCCGCTGGCCCAGGCTCAGCTGCCGCGCCGGGGTGCGCAGGAGCGTTTCAAGGTCCAACAGATGGGTCAGCTCGTCCAGGTTCCTCTTGTAGCGCGCAGCGTCCACCCGGTAGATGTCCCTGAGCAGGTCGAAGGAGTCGATCACCGGCACGTCCCACCACAGCTGGGAGCGCTGGCCGAACACCACGCCGATGCGCGCCACGTGGCGCTTGCGCTCGCGCCAGGGCACGCGCCCGTCCACCCGGCATTCGCCCAAGTCCGGGGTCAGTATGCCGCTCAATATCTTGATGGTGGTGGACTTGCCCGCGCCGTTGGGCCCGATGTAGCCCACGATCTCGCCGTCCGAGACGGTGAAGGAGAGGTCGTCCAGCGCGACGACGCGCTCCGCGTCCCGCTTGCCAAGCGCGGCTACGGCCTTGATGAGCCCGCCGCTGCGGCGGGATACGCGATAGGATTTGGTCAGGTGTTCCACTTGAATCATAGGTTGGTGCCCTCCTTGGTAGTCATACGGGTTGGTCGATTCGTATCTTGCCAGGCGGTGAGGGCCGGTCAACGCCGCCGCCCCCGACTCCCGCGTATCCCGCGGGATACCGTTATGAAGCGTGTTGAATTCTATCACAAAAGGCGGCGGCTGTCAAACGCGCATGGACATTTCGGAACGGATTTGTCGATGCGCGCGTCGCCGTGGCAGCGCGACCCTGTGTTAACACACCGGCCCCGCGTATTTACTTGAACTTCATTGACGCGGGGCAGGCGAGGTGCTATAATCATTTCAAAAGAATAGAGCCGTTTGATGCTTGCAGGAGAGCGGACCACGGTCCCGCCGAAGGAGAGACACTCTCAGGCGTTCCCCCGGGAATGAGGACTGCATGCGGACGGCACTCTGGAGACGCCCGCCGAGCGGCGGGGGCCGAAGGTGAAAGCCCCGGGCATCGGGGCGAAGCTCTCAGGCAAAAGGACAGAGCATGCATCCATTCCCCTGTGGGGCGGGTGGGTGCGCCTGCGACCGGCTGCCTGGCCCGGTCGTTTATTATGCACGGTTTGGAGGATATGAGCATGGTACAGGAGAGCATGGAATTCATTCGCAGCTACGACCCCGAGATCGGCCAGATCATGTTGAAGGAGCTGGAGCGCCAGCGCAACAACCTGGAGCTGATCGCGTCGGAGAACATCGTCACCGAGCCGGTCATGGCCGCGATGGGGTCGGTGCTGACCAATAAGTACGCCGAGGGCTATCCCGGGCACCGCTACTACGGCGGCTGCGAGTTCGTGGATGAGGTCGAGAACGTGTGCATCGAGCGCGCCAAGCAGCTGTTCGGCGTGAAGTACGCGAACGTACAGCCCCACAGCGGCAGCCAGGCCAACGCGGCGGTCTACCTGGCGCTGTGCCAGCCGGGCGACACGGTGATGGGCATGGACCTGAGCGCGGGCGGCCACCTGACCCACGGCGCGAAGGTCAGCTTCTCCGGCAAGCTCTACAACAGCGTCTCCTACGGCTGCGACCCCGAGACGGGCCTGATCGACTACGACCAGGTGCGTCAGCTGGCGCTCACCCATCGCCCGAAGATGATCATCGCCGGCGCTTCCGCGTATCCGCGCGTCATCGACTTTGAAAAGTTCGGCGCCATCGCCAAGGAGGTGGGGGCCTACCTGATGGTGGACATCGCCCACATCGCGGGCCTCGTGGCCGCGGGCGAGCATCCCAGCCCCATACCCTATGCCGACGTGGTGACCACCACCAACCACAAGACCCTGCGGGGCCCCCGCGGCGGCAGGATCCTCACCAATGACGAGGCCATCGCCAAGAAGATCAATTCCGCCATATTCCCCGGCAGCCAGGGCGGCCCGCTGATGCACGTGATCGCGGCCAAGGCCGTGGTGCTGGGCGAGGCGCTGAAGCCCGAGTTCAAGCAGTATCAGCGCCAGATCATCGTCAATGCCAGCACCATGGCGGATGCGCTGCTCTCCCGGGGCATCAAGCTGGTCTCCGGCGGCACCGACAACCACCTGATGCTGATCGAC
>JAFYBB010000145.1 GCA_017540445.1 Clostridia bacterium
AAAAATCCTGAGCTTATGTTTATTGATCCCCGCCCTTGGGTAAACAGAAAACCTTCTCCTGATTTTGATTGGGGAATTGTATTGAAAGAATCCAATAAAGTGGTAGGCATGATTGCGGTATTCAATATCCAAAATGCCAGAATGGGTGATATAGGATACAGAGTTAATCCGGAGTACTGGAATATGGGAATTACTACAGAAGCATTAAAGGAAGTGGTACGGTTTATATTTGAAAACACGGAAATAGACCGATTGAATGGGCGTGTGGATGTAAGAAACATTGCCTCAAATAAGGTTATGGAAAAATGTGGTTTTATAAAAGAAGGGACCGTTCGCCAAGGAAAGATGGTTTCTGTTTATTGCGATTATAATATTTTTGGTATGCTTAGAGATGATTATGTGGGCTTGCAAGGTGTAAATAGTTAGACATTGCACATGGGGACGGTCCTTTTGTGTTCGGTAATTTTATTTTTCTCACAATTCAAACACTCGATCTTGTCAAACGGTGATTTAGCGGAATGTTTTACCTGTGTCACCGGGACGGTCCTATTGACAGCTTTTCCTGTCAATAGGACCGTCCCGGTGACAATTAGGAGAACCGCGACACGCCGAGGACAGTAGACCGTTCCACAACACATCGCGGCATCGTTTGCTCCAAACGATGCCGCGATGTGTTTCTGAAAATCAATACTCCGTCTTCGCCTCGAACACCTGCTCCACCTTGCCGGTGAGGATCACGGTGTCCTCGGTGCAGCGCACGTATAGCTTGCCGCCGGGGACCTGCACCTGGATATCGGCGTCCCTGCGGCACAGGCCGTTCTCCACGGCGGCGGCCGCGGCGGCGCAGGCGCCGGTGCCGCAGGCCATGGTCTCGCCGCTGCCGCGCTCGAAGCAGCGCATCCGCAGCGTGGTGGGGTTGACCACCCGCACGAACTCGGCGTTCACGCGCTCGGGGAACAGGGGGTCGTTCTCGAACACCGGGCCGAGGGCCTGGAGGTCCAGCGCGTCCACGGCGTCGGTGAACACCACGCAGTGGGGGTTGCCCATGGACACGCAGGTGACGGTGTAGCGATTGCCGCCGATCACGGCGGGCACGCGCACCGCCCGGTCGCCGGGCAGATCGCAGGGCACGGCCTTCGGGTCGAAGGAAGCGGGGCCCATGTCCACGGCCACGGAGCTGACCTTGCCGTAGCGGGTGAACAGGTGCAGCTTCTTGACGCCGCCGGCGGTCTCGATGGTGATGTCCTGGCGGTCCGTCAGGCCGTTGTCGTACAGGTACTTGCCCACGCAGCGCAGCGCGTTGCCGCCCATGCCGCCCTCGGTGCCGTCCCGGTTGTACTGGCGCATCTTCGCGTCGGCCACGGCGCTGGGCTCGATCAGCGTCATGCCCTCGGCCCCCACGCCGTAGTGCTGCTCGCACAGCCGCACGCACAGGCTCTCCGGGCACTGTATGGCGCCGTTCAGGTTGTCGATGATGATGTAGTCGTTGCCGGCGGCCTGCATCTTCACAAAGCGCAGCGCCTCGTGGTGCTTGCGCATGTGGTTGATGTCCACCAGCTCGGTGTTCTGCTGGCTGTAGCGGCTGAGCAGTATGTCGGTGAGCGCCTTGGCCGTGTCCAGCGAGGTCAGGCAGGCGATGCCAAGCCCCAGGGCCTTTCGGTGCAGGGCGATGTAGTCCTCGATGGTGCTGTCCAGCAGCGCGCCGGTGTACACGATGTAGTTCACCCTGCCGCTCTCCAGCAGCTCGAAGGCGTGGTCGCTCTCCCGGATGCCGGGGATGGCCGTCACCGGTATGCCCAGCGTGGCCACCACCTGGGCGGTGCCCTCGGTGGCGTACAGCGCGCAGCCCAGGTCGCTGAACCGGCGCGCCACGTCCAGCGCCTCGTAGTAGTCGTACTCGTCCACGCTCAGCAGCACGCCCGCCTTCGCGCCGGGGTGGGGCAGGCGGATGCCCGCGCTGATCAGGCCCTTGAACAGCGCCTCGGACAGGTTCTTGCCCAGGCCCAACACCTCGCCGGTGCTCTTCATCTCCGGCCCCAGGTAGCTGTTGGCGTCGTTCAGCTTCTCAAAGCTGAACACGGGCACCTTCACCGCGCAGTAGGGCGGCGTCTGCCACAGGCCGGTGCCGTAGCCCAGGTCCTTCAGCTTCTGGCCCACCATCACCCGGCTGGCGATGTCCACCATGGGCACGTTCGTCACCTTGCTGATGTAGGGGATGGTGCGGCTGGCCCGGGGGTTCACCTCGATCACGTACAATTCGCCGTGGAACACCAGGTACTGGATGTTCACCAGGCCCTTCGTGCCCAGGGCCAGGGCCAGCTTTTCGCTGCTCTTGACCACGGTGTCCATCATGGCGTCGTCCAGGCTGAAGGGCGGGTACACGGCGATGGAGTCGCCGCTGTGCACGCCGGCCCGCTCCACGTGCTGCATGATGCCGGGGATCAGCACGTCCGTGCCGTCGGAGATCACGTCCACCTCCAGCTCCACGCCGGACATGTACTTGTCCACCAGCACCGGGTTCTCGATGCCGCCGGCCAGTATCCGGTTCATGTACACGGTCACGTCGTGGGCGCTGTGGGCGATGGTCATGTTCTGGCCGCCGATCACGTAGCTGGGCCGCAGCAGCACCGGATAGCCCAGCTTTTGGGCGGCGCTCAGGGCCTCGTCCAGGGTGTGCACGCCCATGCCCTTCGGGCGGCGGATGTCGAACTGCTCCAGCAGCGCGTCGAAGCGCTCCCGGTCCTCGGCGATGTCGATGCCCTCGGCGCTGGTGCCCAGTATGTTCACGCCGGCCCGGTCCAGCTGCTGGGTCAGCTTGATGGCGGTCTGCCCGCCGAAGGCCACCACCACGCCCACGGGCTTCTCCACCTCGATGATGCGCATCACGTCCTCGAAGGTCAGCGGCTCGAAGTACAGGCGGTCGGCGGTGTCGTAGTCGGTGGACACGGTCTCCGGGTTGTTGTTGACGATGGCCACGTCGTAGCCCAGCTGCTTCAGCGTCCACACGCAGTGCACGCTGGAATAGTCGAACTCGATGCCCTGGCCGATGCGGATGGGCCCGCTGCCCAGCACGATGATGACCGGCTTGCCGCTGCGGGGGAAGGCCCGGGAGTCGCATACGGCGTCGAAGGTCGCGTAGAAGTAGGGCGTCTCGGCGTCGAACTCGGCGGCGCAGGTGTCCACCATCTTGTAGGCGGAACGGACCTCGGGCAGGTCCGCCCGGCCCGACAGCCGGGTCAGTGCCGCGTCGGGATAGCCCAGATGCTTGCCGAGCAGGTAGTCCGCGTCGGTGAGGCCACCCGCGATGCGGGCCTCGAAGTCCGCCAGGCGCTTGATCTTGTTGAGGAACCAGCGGTCGATCTTCGTGATGTCGAAGATCTCGTCCACCGACACGCCCGCCTTGATCGCCTCGAACACGGTGAACAGCCGGTTGTCGTCCATGTCCTTCAGACGCTCGCGCACGGGCCGGGCGTCGCCGGGGGTCCGGTTCAGCGTGTCCAGCTTGATCTCCGCGCCGCGCACGGCCTTCATCAGCGCCATCTCAAAGGACGGCGCGATGCTCATGACCTCGCCGGTGGCCTTCATCTGGGTGCCCAGCCGGCGGCTGGCGTTGGTGAACTTGTCGAAGGGCCACTTGGGGAACTTGACCACCACGTAGTCCACCGCCGGCTCGAAGCAGGCGCAGGTCTTGCCGGTGATCTCGTTCTTGATCTCGTCCAGCCGGTAGCCCAGCGCGATCTTCGTGGTCACCTTGGCGATGGGGTAGCCGGTGGCCTTGCTGGCCAGCGCCGAGGAGCGGCTGACCCGGGGGTTCACCTCGATCACCGCGTACTCGAAGCTGTCGGGGTTCAGCGCGAACTGGCAGTTGCAGCCGCCCACGATGCCCAGGGCGTTGACGATGTTCAGCGACGCGCTGCGCAGCATCTGATATTCCTTGTTGGCCAGCGTCAGCGCCGGGGCCACCACGATGGAGTCGCCGGTGTGGATGCCCACCGGGTCCACGTTCTCCATGCTGCACACGGCGATGGCGTTGCCCGCGGCGTCCCGCATGGTCTCGAACTCGATTTCCTTCCAGCCGGCAATGTACTTCTCCACCAGGATCTGGCTGATGGGGGAGGCGTCCAGCCCGGTGCGGGCGGCCGCGTGCATCTGCTTGGCGTCGAAGGCCACGCCGCCGCCGGTGCCGCCCAGCGTGAAGGCCGGGCGGATGATCACCGGATAGCCGATCTTTTCAGCCACGGCCAGGGCCGTCTCCACGTCCTCGGCGATGTCCGAGGGGATTACCGGCTCGCCGATGGCCTGCATCGTGTCCTTGAACAGCTGGCGATCCTCGGCCTTGTCGATGGCCTCGGCGTTGGTGCCGATCAGCTTCACGCCGTGGGCCTGCAAAAAGCCCTCCTTGTCCAGCTGCATGGCCAGCGTCAGGCCGGTCTGGCCGCCCAGGCCCGCCAGCATGCTGTCCGGCTTCTCCTTTTCGATGATGCGCTTGACCGTCTCCACGGTCAGCGGCTCCAGGTAGATCTCGTCCGCCAGGGCCTTGTCCGTCATGATGGTGGCGGGGTTGCTGTTCACCAGCACCACGTTCACCCCCGCGGCCTTCAGCACGCGGCAGGCCTGGGCGCCGGCATAGTCGAATTCCGCCGCTTGCCCGATCACGATGGGGCCCGAGCCGATCATCAGAACCTTTTTGATATCCTTGTTCAGAGGCATAATGGTTATCCTTTCATCATCCCGACAAACCTGTCAAACAGCTGGCTCGTGTCCCTCGGGCCGGCGCAGGCTTCGGGGTGGAACTGCACCGAGAAGGCGTTGTATTCGGGGTAGTCCACGCCCTCGCAGGTGTTGTCGTTGGCGTTGACAAAGCGGACGCGGCCCACGGGCAGGCTCTCGGAGATGACCGCGTAGCCGTGGTTCTGGCTGGTGATGTAGGCGTGGCCGGCCATCGTGTCGATCACCGGCTGATTGCCGCCCCGGTGGCCGTACTTCAGCTTCACGGTCCGCCCGCCGGCGGCCAGCGCCATCATCTGGTGGCCCAGGCACAGCCCGAACATGGGGACCTTGCCCAGCAGCTTTCTGATCTCGGCGATGCACTCGGTGTTCTCCGCCGGGTCGCCGGGGCCGTTGGACAGCATCACTCCGTCGGGATGGTCGGCGAGGATTTCCTCGGCCTTCGCGTCGGGCGGCACCACCGTCACCTCGCAGCCCCGGGCGCACAGCTCGCGGATGATGTTGCGCTTGGTGCCGTAGTCGATCAGCGTGACGGCGCAGCGCCTTTCGCCCGCGGCGGGGTAGATTGCCCGGGCCTTCGCGCCGACCGCCGCCACGCCGCCGGTCACGGCGTAGGCCCTCAAGGCCGACAGGTCGTCGGGAATGTGATCGGAAATCATGGCGTTCATCACGCCCGCCTCGCGGATGCGCTGGGTGATCGCCCGGGTGTCCACGCCGCAAAGACCCGGCACGCCCCGCCTTTTCAGGAATTCGTCCAGCGTGTACTGGCTGCGGAAGTTGCTGGGCTCGGGGCACCACTCGCGCACCACGTAGCCGCGGATCGCGCATTCGCCCTCGAAGTCCTCCTCGATGATGCCGTAGTTGCCCACCTGGGGGAAGGTCTGCATCACGATCTGGCCGTAGTAGCTGGGGTCGGTGAGCGTTTCGATGTAGCCCACCACGCCGGTGTTGAACACCAGCTCGCCCACGCACGACACCGGCGCGCCGAAGCCCTCGCCCTCGTAGACGGTACCGTCACTGAGTATCAGGTATGCTTTGGACATAATATCACCTTTAATTAGGAATTAGGAGTGAGGAATGAGGAATGGCGGTGCAAATCCCTGCGGGATTTGTCTGATTATGGAATTGGG
>JAFYBB010000146.1 GCA_017540445.1 Clostridia bacterium
ACGAAGTAGAACGTGCCGACGACCTCCCCGCCGTCGTCCACGCAGACGTAGCTGTCGCCCGCCCGGATGTCGCTCTGGATCAGCGCCTCCGGCGGCCAGTGCGTCGGCCCCCATTGGTTGGGGTTGCCGTGCTCGGCCATGAACTGTCGCGCATGTGCGTAGATGGCCATCATGCGGTCGAGGTCGCCCCATGTGGATTTGCGGATGATCATCGTTTTTCGCCCTTCCCGGCCGCGCCCGAATCGTACTCGCCGCGCAGTATCGCGTAGCGGGCCATGTCCACGATGCCCCGGTTGTTCCGTCCGCCCTGGCGGCTGACGCCCTCGAAGGTCATGCCGATCTTCTGCATCACCCGGCCCGACTTGGGGTTCTCGATGTCGTGGATGGCGCACACGCGGTTGAAGCCCGCCTCGATAAACAGCCAGCGCAGCACCGCCCTTGCGGCCTCGGGCATCAGCCCCCGGCCCCACCAGGCGCGGCCCATGCACCAGCCCAGCTCCGCCTCCAGCACCGGCTCGGCGATGCGCACGACGGCGATGTCGCCGATCACCTCATGGGTCTGTTTGAGCTCCAGGCCCCAGTGGTACACGTCCGGCTGGTCGTAGCGGGCCACCCAGTCCGTGATGATCGACCGGGTCACATCCTCCGAGGCGTGCGTGGGCCAGGTCAGATAGCGGGTGACCTCCGCATCCGACGCCCAGTTCCTGAACATGGCCGGGGCGTCCTCCGGGCGATAGCGCCGCAGGATCAGCCGCTCGGTCTCAAGCGTATGCGTGCCGGTGTGATTCATGGGTTTCCCTCCCCGCGTATAAAACGGAGGGCAGCACATGACGCCGCCCCCGCAGTGAACCCTATTGGATCTTGTTCAGGTCATAGGGCGTGTTCTGATAGACGAAGTAGTTCAGCCAGTTGGAGTACAGCAGGTTCGCGTGGGCCCGCCAGCGCATCATCGGCGGCCTGGTATCGTCGTCGTTCGGGTAGTAGTTCTTCGGCACCTCGATGGGCAGCCCGGCGTTCCTGTCGCGCAAATATTCCCGCTCCAGCGTGTCCGCGTCGTACTCGGAATGGCCGGTGATGAACACCTGGCGGCCCTGGTCGGTGGCCATCGCGTAGATGCCCGCCTCCTCGGACGCGGCCAGTATCTTCAGCTGCGGCACCGCCTCGACCTCTTCGCGCAGTATCGTGGTGTGGCGGGAATGGGGCACCATGAACACGTCGTCAAAGCCCCGGAACAGTATGCTGCTCTTGCGCTCCACCGTGTGGGGAAACACGCCGAACAGCTTCTTCTCCAGCGGCACCTTGCGGATGCCGTAGTGGTAGTACAGCCCCGCCTGCGCGCCCCAGCAGATGTGAAACGTGCTGTGCACGTGGCGCTTGCTCCACGCCATGATTTCGCACAGCTCGTCCCAGTAGTCCACCTGTTCAAAGGGCAGATGCTCCACCGGCGCGCCGGTGATGATCATGCCGTCGTACTTGTGATCGCGCACCTGGTCGAAGGTCTTGTAGAAGGCCAGCATGTGGTCCTGGGACACGTTCTTCGACTCGTGGGAGCGCACCTGCAACAGCTCCAGCTCCACCTGCAGCGGCGTGTTGCCCAGCACCCGGGCCAGCTGCGTCTCGGTGGCCACCTTCGTGGGCATCAAATTGAGCAGCAGTATGTGCAGCGGACGGATGTCCTGGCTGATGGCGCGGGACTCGGTGATGACGAATATGTTCTCGCTCTCCAGCACCCCCGTGGCGGGCAAGCTGTTGGGAATCTTGATCGGCATGGCGCACACCCCTTTGTCAGTGATACTATTTTACGCCATGCATGTGAAATGTCAAACCGTTTCACGAGGTTTTAACCTCTCACCCCTGCTCCAGCGCCATCATGCGGGCCTTCCGGTCCAGGGCGGCCAGGAATGCCCGGGCATCGATCAGGCCCGCGTCATACTGCCGCATCAGCTCCGAAGCCTCCTGGCCGACATTCTGAAACCAGGTCGATACCGCGACCGTGACACGGTCGCCGTTGGCGCGGTACCAATCGAGCTTTTCCTGCGGGATCAGCCAGATACCTTTGGTCAGATAACGGTCGTATTCCGCCTGCCAGTCGTTCATGGTCTGCTCCGCCTGTTGGCGATCCTTCGGCTGGGCGGCGTCCAGCTCCGCCTGGAGACGGGCGATTTCCTCGTCATATTGAGCAATCACCCAGTCTGCGTCGGGCTGCTTTACGGGCTCGGTCAGATCGGGGCAAAGCGCGTACAGATCGGTCTGCGGAATGTGCTGTGACAGCGCCTCCAGCAGCGCCAGGGCGCTGTCAGCGTGTTCGGTGTAGGGATTGACGCAGGCAACGGTCAGCCGCATCGGCAGGACGCCCGGCAAATCCTCGCCGAAGCCCAGTATCAGCGGCGTACCCGAATTGTCTTCGTTGTATTCGCTAAATCCGTACTCCGCGCTCCAGTGGATCACGTAATCCGTGTCGTCGCCGTAGCTGTAACCGCCGCCGTCAAAGAAATCCCAGTCCTCTCGCTCGCGGTCCTCCTCCAGCCCATAGGCGGACAGGTCCATGGCGTCCACGCGCTCAAGCAGCCCGAGCAGCCGGGGGTCGCCGTAATCCGGAACGACTCCCGCGGCGTCGGCGCATTGTACCCAGTCGTTCAGGATCTCATTTCTCAACAGGCTTCTGAAGGTATGCCGCTCCATCTCGTCATAGGTGAAGCGATCATGCTCCCCCAGGCGGCCCAGGCGGGGGCGAATATCGTTCTCGATGAAATCCAGAAAGCCCTGCCAGGTGTCCGGAACGTCCGAGAGCTGAAAGCCCAGCTTGTTGAGCACCGCCTCCCCCACGCCAATACCCTCGCCGTCAACCGCCAGCGGCAGCGCGCACAGCCGCCCCTGTTCGGTTATCTTCACCTGAATGCCCGTATAGAAGCGGGACGCGAGATTTTTCAGGGTCGCACTGTCATCCAGCGGCAGCAGATAGCCCCGCCGCAGCAGCGGATCATAGACATCGTCGTCGCAGGGCAGCAGCATCACATCCGGGTCCGCCGAACGGGTGAGCATGCCGTCCAGCGCCTCCTTGCCTACAGGCTCGTACACCAGCACCGGGTTTGCCTCGGGGTGCGTCACGGAGAATTCCAGCATCGCTTCGTTGAACCAGGGCGCGTTCATCACGCCGCGCACCGTCAATATCGCCTCCTCCGGCAGAGCGCCGGCGGTGTCGAGCAACGCCAGATGCCCCTTGACGAAGGCAATAAGCCGTCTCCCGCCCTCCGCCAGCGCGCATCTGTCCGCGGGCAGCGGCAGCGACGTCACCGGCTCGCCCAGCGCCCCAGTATCCAAATCCAACGGACGGACCCTGCCATCGATGACGGCATACACGTCATCAGTGTCCGCCGAGGCGGCGATCCTCACACGGACATCGGCAAAATCGCAGACCGGCGCCTTGCCCGCTTCTGGAGATATCCGGTAGAGCGACGTTCGCGGCTGTCCGTCGTAGCTGACCTCGGTGAGCAGCACGCCGGAAGCCGTCGGATACAGCCGCCCGCCGCCCCAATCGCTCAGCGACTCGATCCGCATCGTCTCTGAATGCCCCGATTCCACGATGCAGACGTATTCGCCCCGGTCACCGGTGGCGATCATGTACAGCGCTCCGTCCCAAACACAGAGATCGCCGATGCCGTAGAGGCCCTCTTCCCTGATCTTCTTCGGAACGGACAGGCTGCGAATGTTCTCGGCCCGAACGGCGCCGTCGCCGGTCAGGGTGACGTCGCACAGCTGCAGCGCCTCCACCTCGTCGTCCGCGTTCTTCAGAAGGCGCGCCCCGCACAGCTTGCCGTCGCTTAAAAAGAACCGGACGCCGTCGAAGGCCCCGCGCAAGCTGAACAGTCCGTCCGCCTGTCCGTCCTCCGGGCCGGGCAGCTCGATCTCGTCCCGCCAGGCCGTGACCTGCGTGTCGTTCGCGCGCCAGGTGTAGAATTGACCGGCGACGGCATACAGCGTCTCGCCGTCGTACAGCAAGGCGTCGCAGAGACTGCCCTCCGTCTTCATCAGCAGATTGCCCTCCGCCGCGGCGCAGGCCGTCAGCAGGGCGAAGGCCAGCAGCAGGGCAATCATGTGTTCTCTCATCATCGTGGTTTCACTCCCTCCGTGTCTTTGACATGGGCTGTTTCAAAATGCATAGACATGCAAGCATATACATGTTGTAGGGGCGGCGATGCGCCGCCCGCCGGGAAGTACGATACGTTTCGTACCCGGGCGGGCGGCCAATGGCCGCCCCTACGCATGTTCACGCATCCGACATGCGTTTTCAGACAGCCCCTCATTTCAAAAGACTGTAAGGAGGTTGCTATGTTACATATGCCAATGTTTTTTTACTCTATCCGCCTGACTCCCTCTGCGATTGATACGGCTTCGTCTTCATTGATACCTTCACAAATAAGCAGATAGAACCGCATCCCATCTGTCCAGAACATTGATACAGACGTGTCCTTCTTTACGATATGGCATTGGTATCCATTGATGATTCGCATTGAAACCTGCGCGTTCTCGGTGTCAATATTGCTTTCAGTCGATGCGCCGCTCTCAATAAAAGTCAGCGCGATGCTGCCGGTACGGATATCGCGATAGTCGACAATACTATGCTCAAATGTGGAAGTCACCTGAGCGACTTCCAGATTGTCCGGAAGGCAGGAGGGATAGCATTCTCCCCGCCATTCGGCAGGGACGTCAAATGACGTGGCTTCATCCTCCACCAGCTTCACCTCTGTATACTGTTTTTGGGCGTTCAACAGGAGCCGCATGATTGTTACGCGAACGGTTTTGCTCGTCGCAAAGCCCACGCCGCAGCTTACAGAGATGACGGCGATGATGACGGCTGCGATCTGTCCGATTCGAGGCAAGGTGTGTCTGAAGAAGCGACGCGTCCGCGCCTTCTTGCAATACCTTTGGATTCTCTCCATGTTCAGGCGATCCTGTCGGGCAAAGAACGCCTCCATCTCGGAAGCATTCCCACGCTCACCTTCATCCTCCAGCGCCTTCATAAATGCGCGTACATCCCGCTCAATGAGCATATCACCCAGCAGGTCATAGGCTCTGTCCTGTATGCTTCGTAGGATTCCGGTGCTTTCATCCTTCATACGATATGTCCTCTATCTCCGATGCCAGCTTCTTCCATCGCTGCTTTGCGCGGAAGAGCGCGGTGCGCACGGCGCTCACAGTCATTCCCATCTCCCGGGCCATCTCTTCAAATTCCATGTAATCTATGTGCCTCATCCGAATCAGTTCCTGATCTCGAACGCTCAATCTGTCGAAGCTCATCAGCAGATCGTTCGCCCTCAGATGGCTGAACACGATGGCTTCTGTGTCCTCTGTGTCGGGAATATCATTTTCCCAGTTCTCTTCTGCTGGGAACTGCTCTCTGTCTCTCTGGCGTGCTATGGCCCGGATTCGCGTTCTGCAAACATTCTCCACCAATCTGACTATGTACGCTGTCCTTTTGTTACAGGTTACAGCCTGAATGTTCTTGCAATATTTGCACATTCGCTCAACCGAGGCGCTGACGGCATCTTCTATTTCGGTAGAGTTTGCTTGAAAATAGTGCGAAGCCGTCTTGTACATCAGTTTTCGGTACTGCAAATACATCTCTGTCAGAAACTGGCGATCCTCGTCATTCTCTATCAGCAGTATGGCCAGCGGAAGGACCGTACCACAGAAATCCATTGTCTCACGACCTGGCAGGTTTTGCATACTCTATACTCCTGTATTTTATTCATTGGGTTTATTATATCTGATAATAGATTCGCATGAGTTATAAGAGTATTGCAGAGATATGACAAAACAAGGCGTAGGGGCGGCGATGCGCCGCCCGCCGGTTACAACCTGGCGATATGTACAGGGCGGGCGGCGCATCGCC
>JAFYBB010000012.1 GCA_017540445.1 Clostridia bacterium
ACATTCAGATTTTCCCACCCATACTCCCGCCCACCCCGGCGCACACTATCCCCCGAGAATGTGCAAAGGGGGTTTTGATATGAATGAGACGGTACAGCTGCTCCAGGACGTGGTGCGCAACGCGCGCACGGGTCAGGATTCTGTGGAGCACCTGATGAAGAAGGTGGACGACCAGCGCATGCGCGACGAGCTGATCCGCGAAAAGGAGGACTACGCCGTCACCCGCCGGGAGAGCGAGCAGGCGCTGACGGACGCCGGCGGCCGGGCCGAGCCGGTGGGCCCGCTGGCGAAGGCCGGCATGTGGATGGGCCTGGAGATGGAGACGGCGACGGACCGCTCCGACGCCCACATCGCCGAGATCGTGATCCAGGGCGCGACCATGGGCGTCATCGAGATGACCAAGGCCCTGAACACCTACGACACCGCCGACGACCGCGCCCGCAGCCTCGCCAGCCAGTTTGTGGTGCAGCAGAACGAGACGATCGACCGGCAGAAGGCGTTTTTGCAGAACTGAGGCGCGGGGGCGGGGAAGGCGGGTTCCCCGCCCCATTGCGCTAAATTGTGATAAAATCTGGGCTTCTTGCGGATATGGTTGCACTAAGATGAAGGAATGTATATAATAAATATACAAAAGTGATATTTGGGGTGGTATAAATGTCAATGTATCCGCTTATTCTCATCGCTGACGACGATCCGGTGGTGCATGAGTCGCTGGGGCTCTACCTGAGCTCCGAGGGCTACGAGCACCAGAGCGCCTACGACGGACAGCAGGCGCTGGAGATGGTGGAGAGCCTGCACCCCGACATGGTGGTGCTGGATCTGATGATGCCCCGGGTTTCCGGCATCGACGTCTGCCGCACCATTCGCCAGACCAGCAGCCTGCCGATCATCATGCTCACGGCCAAGGGCGAGGAGATCGACCGCATACTGGGCCTGGAGCTGGGCGCGGACGATTACATCGTCAAGCCCTTCAGCCCCCGCGAGGTGCTGGCCCGCATCAAGGCGGTGCTGCGCCGCTTCAGCGAGAAGACCGGCGAGGAGGATTCTTCCATCATCCGCCTGCCCCAGCTGGAGATCAGCCTGGAAAACTATCAGGTCAAGGTGTCCGGCAAGGTGATCCCCTGCACGCCCAAGGAGGTGGAGATCCTGCACATGCTCACCAGCAACGTGGGCCAGGTCTTCTCCCGCGAGCAGATCCTCTCCCGGGTCTGGGGCTATGACTACTTCGGGGATACCCGCACCGTGGACGCCCACATCAAGCGCATCCGCCAGAAGCTGCCCCAGGAGAACGTGCCCTGGGCGCTGAAGACGGTGTACGGCGTCGGCTACAGGTTCGAGGTCAACGCATGAAAAAACGCAGCGTGCTGAAACGGCGCGCTGCGTTATACACGGCAGCCGTGATGACCGTCGCGGTGGCCGTGGGTCTGTCTGCCTTTGCCCTCGTCAGCCGCACCCAGACAAATGCCGCAGCGCGCGCACAACTGATCCCGATGGCCGGCTATTTTGCCCATTTGGCCTCGGAGGACCCGGCCAACGCCCCAGACCGCCTGGCGGATGAGGCGGGCGTCGTCGCGTCCTCCGGCGGCAGCGTGTGGCTGGTGCCCGCGGACGGCGACGCCCGGGCGGCGTGCCTGACGGGCGAACAGCCCCTGCCGGAGCAGGCGGATTCCTTCCGCCGGGACGGCGTGCGCTACGCCCGCTCCGACGCTCCGATCGCGCCGGAGGGCGGCGAATGGTCCGCCGTGGCCGTCGCGCTGCCCGTTCGCGGCGCCGGCGCCATCGCCTGGGTCGTCGCGGCGGCCGCGTCCGCGCTGGTGGGCGCGCTGATCGCGGCGCTGGCGCTGCGAAGGCAGGCCAGGGCCCGAAAGGCCATCGACGATAAGCTGAAAGCCATCGGAAAGCTGCGCGACGTGGCCGTCGCGATGTCCGAGGGCGAGCTGGAGCAGCGGGCCGACGAGAGCGCCGAGGGCGAGATCGGCGAGCTGGGCCGGGCGGTGAACAACCTGTCGGCGCAGCTGTCCCGCAACATGTACACGCTGATCGTGGAGCGCAACCGCCTGCGCAACATGCTCAACGGCCTGTCCGAGGCCATCGTGGCCATCGACGCCGAGGGGCACGTGACCCACACCAACCCGGCGCTGGACCGGTTCTTCACCCGGCAGAAGCTGGCGCTGCACCTGCCCGACCCCCGGATGAAGCTGATCCCGGACAAGAGCATCTGGGAGGACTTCGACGGCGTCATCCGCACCGGCGAGGCCATGACCCGGAACCTGGAGTCCCGGGACATGATACTGCGGCTGACCATCACGCCCATCGTGGACGAGATCGGCGCCATCGCCGGGGCCGTGGGGCTGTTCTCCGACATCACCCAGATGGAGCGGCTGGAAAAGACCCGGCGGGACTACGTCTCCAACGTGTCCCACGAGCTGCGCACGCCGCTGACCGCCATGCGCGCGCTGATCGAGCCCCTGAAGGAGGGCATGGTCACCGAGGAGGCGGACCGCCAGCGCTACTACGACATCATCCTGCGGGAGATACTGCGCCTGTCCCGGCTGATCAACGACCAGCTGGAGCTGTCCCGCCTGCAGAGCGGCACGCTGTCCATCCAGAAGAGCGTGATGGCGCTGGACGACGTGGTGTACGACGTGTGCGACCGCTACGGCACCATCGCCGCCGAGCACGGCCTGGAGCTGAAGGTGGGCACCGATTTCACCGCCTGCCCCCAGGTGTACGCCAACGCCGACCGGGTGGAGCAGATGCTGATCATACTGGTGGACAACGCCATCAAGTACACCGAGCAGGGCTCCGTCACCGTCTGGGCCGACTGGGATGACGCGCGCGTGGTGATCCACGTGAAGGACACCGGCATCGGCATCGAGGAAAACGACCTGCCCTACGTGTTCGACCGCTTCTACAAGGTGGACAAGGCCCACAGCGGCAAGGGCAGCGGCCTGGGCCTCTCCATCGCCAGGGAACTGCTCAAGCGCATGGACGAGGACATCTGGGTCACCAGCGAAAAAGGCGAGGGCACCGAGTTCAGCTTTACCCTACATCGCCCCGGAAGCGAGGTTTGACAAATGCCCAGACGATCCATCCATCGCCGCCGCCGCGCCCAGGGCGGGTGCCTGTCCTTCATGATCGGCGTGCTGGCCGTCGCGGCGCTGGCGCTGGTCGTGGCCATCGTGGTCAGCAACCGGCTGAAGCCCGAGGGCGGCCGCGTCGTCAAACCGGACGTGGCAACGGACGGCTATGTGGATGCCAACGACCAGCCGGCGGAGGACAACGACATGGTGCTCACCGCGGGCGACGTGGTGCAGGGGGACGGCAGCATACAGGTGCTGACGCCCTCGCCGACGCCCACCCTGGAGCCCACCCCCACCCCCGAGCCCACCTTCAACCCCGACGAGCCCTTCGCGCTGGTCCGGCCGGACCCGATCGGCGAGGGCTACCTGCCGATCTTCACGAAGGCCAACACCGACAAGAAGCAGATCGCCATTACGCTGGACGAGTGCTCCGGCGCCACCATCACGATGCAGTTCATCCGCGCGGCGCTGGACAGGCACGCGAAGCTCACGCTGTTCCCCACCGGCGAGAACGTCATGAAGAACGGCATGGACGAGGTGCTGAAGACCTGCTATTTCTCCATCGGCTTTGAGATCGAGAACCGCTGCTACAGCACGCTGGCCCGCCTGTATTCGCTGAACGACACCCTGATGGCGTCGGAGATCTGGAAGCAGATGATCTCCGTCAGCTTCGTGCTGGGCGGCAAGTACCAGCCCCACTTCCTGCGCCTGTACGGCAGGGACGGCGAAAACGACCTGCGCACCCACGCCTACCTGATCCAGGAGGGCTACATGGGCTTCGCCGGCTGGACCTACAACGGCAGCCTCATGGAGGAGGGCCGCATCGGCAACAACCTGGCCCCCGGCAACATCTACTACTTCAAGACCACCGACGAGGATCTGCGGCGCATGAACGTGCTGATGGAGGAGGCCGCCGAGCAGGGCTACGAGATGGTGACGCTGAACGAGCTGTTCGGCTATGAGAAGAACACCTGCCAGAGCAGCACCAACGTGCTGGCCGAGACCATGCCGGAACTGCAGAACCACGACATCCCCTACTACTTCATGAAGGCCGGCGACTGCACCTGGGCCACCAATCTGATGCAGCGCAGGCTGACCCAGCTGGGCTACCTGCCCGAGGGCAGCGCCGACGGCGTGTTCGGCAGCGGCACCGCCGCGGCGCTGAGCGCCTTCCAGGCCAAGCTGGGCATCGCGGCCACCGGCGCTGCCGACGTGGAAACCCAGCAGCGGCTGTTCGCGGACGACGCGCCGACGGTGGACGACTGACGAATCAGGGAGGTGCGGCCCATGCCGGTGACAATTCGCGACGTCGCGCGATACTGCCGGATGTCCATTGCCACGGTCAGCAAGGTGTTCAACGGCTATCCGGACATCAGCGAGGCCACCCGCCGCCAGGTGATGGAGGCGGCCCGGGAGATCGGCTACCGGCCCAACGCGCTGGCGCGGGCGCTGAAGACCAACCGCAGCTACAACCTGGGCGTGCTGTTCGTGGACGAGAACGTCAGCGGGCTCACGCACCCGTTCTTTGCCGCGGTGCTCAACGCGTTCAAGTCCGAGTCCGAGGCCCACGGCTATGACATCACCTTCATCAACCACAACATCGGCACCATGGACATGACCTTCCTGGAGCACTGCCACTACAGGAACGTGGACGGCGTGTGCCTGGCCTGCGTGGATTTCCGCTCGCCGGAGGTGGTCGCCCTGGTGAACAGCGACATCCCCTGCGTCACCATCGACCACCGGTTTGAAAACCGGCCCTGCGTGATGTCCGACAACGAGGGGGGCATGCGCCTGCTGGTGGACCGGGCCGTCGGGCTGGGGCACCGGCGCATCGCCTACATCCACGGCCAGCGCAACTCGCTGGTCACGGAGACCCGCATCAGGAGCTTCCTGGACGCCATGCAGGCCAACGGGCTCGGCGTGCCCGAGGGCTACCTGACCGGCGCCCGCTATGACGACGCGACGACCGTCCTCCCCCGGCTGACCGAGCTGATGAACCGGCCCGACCCCCCCACCTGCGTGCTGCTGCCGGACGACGCGGCCTACTTCGGGGCGCTGGACGTGCTGTGGAGCATGGGCAAGCAGGTACCCCGGGACATCTCCCTGGGGGGCTACGACGGCGTCCGGGCGGTGCACTCGGTCCACCCCCGGGTGACCACCGTGCGCCAGGACAACGTGGGCATGGGCCGCGAGGCCGCGCGCAGCCTGATCGATCACGTGGAACACCCCGTCACCGCGCCGAACAACGTGATCATGATCCCCACCGAGCTGCTGGAGGGGGATTCCCTGGGCAGGCCCAGCGAATGACGGGACCGGCCGCATCATCTTCAACGAACTGACGCGCCGCGCACCGATTTGGTGCGCGGCGCGTATTATAGTGCGAACCCCCTTGAAAGGAGCATTGCACATGGCAAACAACAATTGCTGCGGCGGGTCCCCGCGCCGCAATTCCAATAGTTCCTATGGCTGCCTGAGCTGCCTGGACAGGCGCCGCTGCTGGGAGAACTACCCCTATTACGGCGGGCCCTGCCCCGACGCGAACGGCAACTACGACTGCGACGACGTCGACCGCGACGACGATTGCTGCGACCGCCGCCGCCGTCGCCGCTGCGGCAGGTTCGCGCTGTTCTCGGCCATGCTGCCCATGGCGGTGGCCGCGAACGGCATCGTGCCGCTGGCCGGCAACAACTGCCTGGGCAGCGTCACCGAGTTTCCGGTGAACAGCGGCCTGATCACGGTGGATGAGAAGGGCACCTATCTGGCCACCTACACGCTGCGCGTGCCCGAGGGCGAGACGGTGCAGTCCGACTTCACGCTGAACGTGAACGACGCCTCCCAGACCTCGGCCATCGTCGAGGCGGGCGGCGAGGGCCCCGCCAGCTTCACCGGCCAGGCCATATTCGACGTGGCCGACCGCTCCACGATCGCGCTGCGCAGCTCGGAGGCGATCAACATCACCAACCCCTGCGCGCAGCCGCTGGTCACGCTGTCGCTGGTCAGGCTGGAGTGATCGACGGGGCGGGGGAGCTTTCCCCCGCCCCATGCACGGGTTTCATTGACATTTTATAATGATTCTGATATACTGATTTTATTCCGAACGACCGACGGCACAGAGGAAAAAGCCATGGCGAACCGATACAGCAGGCCATCCCTATCGCGGGCGCGGCAGCGCGCCTCTCACAGGAAACACGTCATCATCGGCGGCGGCGCCCTCGCGGCGCTGCTGGTGGTTGTGCTGATCGTGTTGATACTGCCCAAGGGCAGCGGGCAAGACCGCGCCGTGGAGGCGGTGGCCCCCGCCCCGACGCAGGCGCCGGCGCTGGCCGCGGAGGAAGCGGCCGAGCCGGAGGAACCGACCCCCACGCCCGAGCCGACCCCGACCCCCGAGCCCACGCCCACCCCGATCCCGGAGGCGCTGGCGCCCCGGGTGCAGGCGCGCCCCACGGCCACGGCGGAGGGCTTCATGCCGGTGTTCGCGAAGGCGAATACCGAGGAGAAGATCATCGCCGTCACCGTGGACGACTGCTTCCAGGCCGAGAACCTGCAGAAGATCGTGGAAACGGCCTTGTCGGTGGGCGGCAAGCTCACCATCTTCCCCATCGGCAAAAACGCGGTGAAGGAGAAGCAGAGCCAGATCCTCAAATACGCCTGGGAGAACGGCTTTGAGCTGGAAAACCACACCTACACCCACAGCTCCCTGTACAACGAGACCCCGGAGGTCCTGGCCCAGGAGATCTATACCCAGCAGCTGGCCCTCAGCCACATACTGGGCGTGGAGTACCACTGCCACTTCCTGCGCCCCCGGGGCGGAGACGCCCGCGGCGACCAGCGCCTGCAGATGTACGCCAAACAGATGGGCTACTACGGCATCGCCCACTGGTCCGTCGACGGCTCCAACAGCGACAAGACCATCGCCAAGGGCCTGAAGCCCGGCGCGATCTTCCTGTTCCATACCACCAACACCGACCTGGACAAGCTGGAGCGCTTCATCCCCTGGGCGGTGCAGCAGGGCTACCAGCTGGTCACGCTGAACGAGATGTTCGGCTATCCGGAGAACGAGACCGGCGAGCTGACCAAACCCGTCACCGAATACGAGATCCCGCCGCTGGAGCCCTACGAGATGGCGTACGTGCCCCTGAAGAAGACGACCTATTCCTGGGAGGCCCACCTGGTGCAGCAGGCGCTGCTGAACCAGGGCTACAGCCTGGGCGACGACATCACCGGGCCCACGGGCGTGTACGGCGACGCATCGGTGGCGGCCGTCAAGGCCTATCAGCAGGACCACGGCCTGGAGGTGACCGGCGTGGTGGACGAGGCGCTGGCGCGCACGCTGATCGAGGGGCTGGGCACATGACGCGCGTGGCCCGCTTCCTGCCCGTGAGCGACGGGCAATTCCGAGCCGACTGGCAGGACGCCTTTCCCGGCGCGGCGCTTCCCGAGCGGCCCAGTCCGCCCCGGCGCGCCACCGCGGGCTCCGCGGGGTACGACTTCTTCTCCCCGCTGGATTTTCACCTCGAGCCCGGCGAGAGCATACGCATTCCCACCGGCTATCGCGCGCGCATCACGGCGGGCTGGGTGCTGATGCTGTTTCCCCGCAGCGGGCTGGGCTTTAAGTACCGGCTGCAGCTGAACAACACCGTGGGGATCGTCGACGCCGACTACTTCGGCGCGCGCAACGAGGGCCACATATTCATAAAGCTCACCAACGCCGGGGACCGGCCCCTGTCGGTGGGTGCGGGCGAGGCCTTCGCCCAGGGCGTGTTCGTGCCCTTCGGCCTCACCGAGGACGATGACGCCGGCGGCGAGCGCCTGGGCGGCTTCGGAAGCACGGATCGGTGAGCGATCAGGCATATTGATCAGCAGGAATACATAATAGAAAGGAAAGACAGATATGAACACGACACTGGTAGTCATGGCGGCGGGCATGGCGTCCCGCTACGGCGGCAACAAGCAGATCACCGGCATGGGCCCGAACAACGAGATACTGCTGGAGTACTCGGTGTGCGACGCGATCCGCGCGGGCTTCAATAAGGTGGTCTTCATCATCCGGCCGGACATGCTGGAGGACATGAAGCGCATCTGCGGCGACAAGCTGGCGAAGAAGATCAACGTGGAGTACGCCTTCCAGGACTATTCGTCGCTGCCCGAATGGTACGCGGTGCCCGAGGGGCGCGTGAAGCCCTTTGGCACGGTGCACGCGGTGCTGTGCGCCCGCAGCTGTGTGAAGGAGCCCTTCGCCGTCATCAACGCCGACGACTATTACGGCGTGGATTCCTTCCAGAAGATGCACGACTACCTGGTGGCCTCCTCCGACCCCGCCCGGGCGGCCATGGTGGGCTACCGGCTGAAGAACACCGTCTCGATCCACGGCGCGGTGACCCGCGGCGTCTGCAAGGTGGTGGACGGCCGCATGGTGGACGTGGACGAGGTGGCCAAGATCCGCCTGTATCCGGACGGCCGCATCGCCGACACCTCCGAGGGCGAGCCGGGCCGCGACCTGGACCCCGACGCGCTGGTCTCGATGAACTTCTGGGGCTTCAGGCCCGAGCTGTTCGACAACATGCAGCGGTACTTCGAGGATTTCCTGAAGGCCGCGGACCCGTCCGACATCAAGTGCGAGTGCCTGCTGCCCGTGATGGTGGACCGGCTGCTCAAGCAGGGCGAGATCACCGTGGACATGCTGGAGACCGAGGCCGTGTGGTTCGGCGTGACCTATCAGGAGGACCGCCCGCTGGTGCAGCAGGCGCTGCTGGAGCTGCACGCCAAGGGCGTCTATCCCGAGAAGCTGTAATCGATGGCACGGGATGTGATGAACGTGGAAAAGGGAAGCAAGAAGCGCTTTGTCATGACCGCGGTGGACAAGGTGCTGCTGGGCGCGATGGCGGTGATGAGCGTGGTGCTCATCGTCGTGAGCGTGCTGCAGCGCTGCGGCCTGACGCTGATCAACGGCACGCTGACGCTGTATCTGCCGGTGATCGGCGTGCTGGTGCTGTTGGGCTGGCTGGCCTACCGGCTGGTCCGCAAGATCAAAAACCGCACCGTCAAGGTGGCGGTGACCGTGGTGCTGGCACTGGTGCTGGCGCTGGGCATGGTGCTGGTGTCCTCCTACCTCAGCTTCATGGCCGCCCTCACCGTGCCCCAGCGCTTCGCCGCGCTGACATCGCCCTCCGGGAAGCGCAAGGTGGTGGTGATGCGGCAGGTGGACACCGACGAGTCGCGGCTGAACGAGCGGCGCGCGGCCCGGCTGGAGGCGGACCCCGACGGCGACGCCGACTACGTCCTCCAGGACTACGGCTACGTCTACCGCGCCTATCCCACGGCGCTGGGCCTGTTCTACCGCTCGAACGCCGACGCGGAGGGCGAGATCTACCTGGCCGTGGACGCCCCCGCCGAGTCCGACGGGGAGGACGGCGCCCAGCAGGAGGCCCCTGCCCACGGCACGCTGATGGTGGAGTGGCAGGATGAGGAATCCGTCGCCCACTTCTACGTCGATAGCCCCGGCGTGGGCGAGGGCGGCGAGTGCACGGTGCGATTCTGATTTCCCCCGTATGAACATCCCCCCTGTTCGCATAGCATCCACTGAACAGGGGGGATGCTTTTTGCGGCGTTTCAGGTGGTTGGGCGCCCTGGCGCTGATGGCGCTGCTGCTCTCGGACACCCGCGCGGCGATGGCCGGCGCGGCCCGGGCGATGGCGCAGTGGGCGACGGCGGTGGCACCGGCCCTTTTTCCGTTCATGGCGCTGATGCCGCTTTTGACCTGCGCGGAGGCCGCCCGGGCCTACGAGCGAATGTTGGGCCGCCCGCTCCGGGCGGTGCTTGGTGTTCTGCTGGTGTTCCGATTTTTGATAAAATGTCGGAATGCGGGTCATATCCTATGTTCAGGCATTTTGATTTTAAAGAAGTTGATGTTACGCATTTTGCGAATTTGGATTGCCAAACGCCATACTATTTTGTATGTTTGGAAAGCGGAAAATATAATGACCACGTTATAAATCTTTTTGTGGAGCAGATGATTAGGCTTCAACAGAATTATAATTTTGACGGTTTCAGGGTTGACCATATTGATCATATTGTTGATGAAATTTCCGAAAAATCAGGAGTTCCCATCAGCTATCGTGCGCCAAGACTTGTTCTCAATAGGCTTAATACGGCTTTGAAATCCAGAATCCCTCATTTTGCGATACTGGCGGAATATATGCTATGGGATAAATTCTATAAAGAATATCATATTGATATGAAATTCGATCT
>JAFYBB010000147.1 GCA_017540445.1 Clostridia bacterium
CAGACGCACCTGAACGTGATCGCCGTCGCCGCGCTGGCGGAGATGGCCTGCGTGGTGCTGCCCGAGGGCATCACCATGGAGCAGGACGTGCTGGACAAGGCCAACGCCGAGGAGATGTGCGTGCTGTCCTCGCCGCTGACCGCCTATGAGATCTGCGGCCGGCTGGCGGGCCAGGGCATTCCCGCGCACGGATAGGCCATGGAGAAGCTGTTCTGCGACCTGCACATGCATTCGTGCCTGTCGCCCTGCGGCAGCGACGACATGACGCCGGCCAATCTGTGCGGCATGGCGATGCTGAAGGGCCTGCAGATGATCGCGCTGACCGATCACAACACCGCCCGCAACCTGCCCGCGGCCCAGGCCTGCGCCGACGCCTACGGGCTTCTGCTGATCCCCGGCATGGAGATCACCACCCGCGAGGAGGTGCACCTGCTGGGCTACTTCCCCGCGGTGGAAACGGCGCTGGAATTCAGCGAATTCCTGCGCGGGCACATGCCCAAAAAGAAGAACAAGCCGTCCTTCTTCGGCAACCAGCTGGTGATGGACGAGGACGACAACGTGATCGCCGAGGAGGACGAGCTGCTCATCGGCGCTTCCGATTTGCCCCTCAGCGCGCTGGTGGGGCTGATCCGCGAGGCCGGCGGCGTGCCGGTGCCCGCCCACATCAACCGGGGCTCCAACGGGCTTCTGATCAACCTGGGCTTTGTGCCGGAGGATCTGAACCTGACGGCGGTCGAGGTCTGGCGCGGCCTGCCCTGCGCCCACACGCCCCAGGAGGGCCGCGTGGTGCTGCACTCCTCCGACGCCCACTACCTGGGCGACATACTGGAGGCCAGCGAGACCGTCGAGCTGCCCGAGCGCTCCGTCGCCGCCTTCCTGGACTACCTGAGGGCCGGAAAACCGCTGTGACAGCGTACAAAAAATGTGTTAACTCATTTACAAGTATATTCGGACATGTTATAATGTAGTGAAACCTTGTGAGCGTCGCTCATGAAGATAAAAGGAGGTATTGACACCATAATGGATGACGAAAGGACGAAGTTCGCGGAGCTTGAAAAGCTCATCGCAGAACACAAAGACCAGAAAGGCGCGCTGATGCCCGTGCTTCAGGGCGCGCAGGGCATTTTTGGCTGCGTGTCCGAAGACGTGCAGAAGGCCATCGCCGAGGGCCTGGGCGTGACCCTGGCCGAGGTGTACGGCGTCGCCACCTTCTACGCCCAGTTCTCCCTGCATCCCAAGGGAAAATACCTGATCAGCGTCTGTCTCGGCACCGCCTGCTACGTCAAGGGCAGCCAGAGCATTCTGGACAAGCTGAGCCAGGTGTTGGATATCCCCGTGGGCGGAACGACTCCCGACGGCAAGTTCACCCTTGAAGCGACCCGCTGCCTGGGCGCCTGCGGCCTCGCGCCGGTCATGATGATCAACGGTCAGGTCTACGGACGCCTGACGCCCGACGCCATTCCCGGCATCATCGACAAGTACAGGAACGACGACGGAGAAGTTGCGTGAAAGAGATAGCGCTGCACCTGCTGGACATCGTTCAGAACAGCGTGAAGGCCGGGGCGACCCATGTGGACATCGGCTTCGCGCTGGCCGCCGACGGCCTTCTGACGATGACCGTCCGGGACGACGGCTGCGGCATGTCGCCTGAATTCGTCGAGCGCGTGCGCAGCCCCTTCGTCACCACCCGCACCACCCGCAAGGTCGGGCTGGGCATTCCGCTTCTGATGCAGAACGCCATGCAGTCCGGCGGCCGGGTGGACATCGAGAGCCAGGAGGGCGTGGGCACCACCATCACGGCGGTGTTCGACACCCGCTCCATCGACTGTCTGCCGCTGGGCGATCTGGCCTCGACGATGGCGACCATCGTGATGGGCAGCCCCGACAAGCCGGAGTTTTCGCTCCACTGCGAATCCGAGGCCGGCGAATCGGACTTCTCCACCGAGACGGTCCGCGCCGTCATGGACGGCGTGTCGCTGGCGGAGCCGGCCGTGGTGCAGTGGATCCAGGAATCCCTGCAGGAAGAAATTGAACCGATATTAGGAGGAATCATGTCATGAAATCATTGGCAGAACTGGAGGCCATCCGCAAGGCGACGCTCTCCAGAATCAATGTTCGCACCGAAGAGAAGGGCGAAACCACCCGCGTGGTCATCGGCATGGCGACCTGCGGCATCGCGGCGGGCGCCCGCCCGGTCATGCTGGCCTTCATGGACGAGATCCAGAAGCGTCAGCTGGCCCACGTCACCGTCTCCCAGACCGGCTGCGTCGGCATGTGCCGCCTGGAGCCGATGGTGGACGTCATCGTGCCCGGCCAGGAGAAGATCACCTATGTGCACGTGAAGCCCGACATGGTGCCGCGCATCGTCGCCGAGCACATCGTCAACGGCCGTCCCGTGCAGGAATACACCATTGGCGCCGCTGAAAACGCTTGATCGGAGGAATAGAGAGGCATGGATATTTATCGCGCACACGTGCTCGTCTGCGGTGGTACGGGATGTTCTTCTTCCGGTTCCGCTACGCTGATCGAGCTGTTTGAGCAGAAGATCGAAGAGTATGGCTTGTCCAAGGAAGTCAAGGTCATCCGCACCGGCTGCTTCGGCCTGTGCGAGGCCGGCCCCGTGGTCATCGTATACCCGGACGGCACCTTCTACAGCCGCGTGAAGGCCGAGAATGTAGAGGAGATCGTCAGCGAACACCTGCTGAAGGGCCGCAAGGTCGAGCATCTGGTGTACACCGACCACGCCACCAAGGAGCAGAACTCCGAGAAGGCGCTGGAGGACATCAACTTCTACAAGCACCAGCACCGCATCGCGCTGCGCAACTGCGGCGTGATCGACCCCGAGAACATCGACGAATACCTGGCCATGGACGGCTACCGCGCGCTGGAGAAGGCGCTGACCACCATGACCCGCGAGCAGGTCATCGACGAAGTCCTGAAGTCCGGCCTGCGCGGCCGCGGCGGCGCGGGCTTCCCCACCGGCATGAAGTGGAAGTTCGCCTACAACAGCGTCAACGACCAGAAGTACGTGGCCTGCAACGCCGACGAGGGCGACCCGGGCGCGTTCATGGACCGCTCCATCCTTGAGGGCGATCCCCACGCCGTGATCGAGGCCATGGCCATCGCCGGCTATGCCATCGGCGCCAGCGAGGGCTACATCTACGTGCGCGCCGAGTATCCCATCGCGGTCAAGCGCCTGCGCGTGGCCATCAAGCAGGCCGAGGAATACGGCCTGCTGGGCGACAACATCTTCGAGACCGGCTTCAACTTCCACCTGTTCATCCGCCTGGGCGCCGGCGCGTTCGTCTGCGGCGAGGAGACCGCTCTGATGCACTCCATCGAGGGCAAGCGCGGCGAGCCCACCACCCGTCCCCCGTTCCCGGCGGTCAAGGGCCTGTTTGAGAAGCCCACCATGCTGAACAACGTGGAAACCTACGCCAACGTGGCCCAGATCATCCTCCACGGCGCGGACTGGTACAACGCCATCGGCACCGAGAAGTCCAAGGGCACCAAGGTGTTCGCGCTGGGCGGCAAGATCAACAACACGGGCCTGGTCGAGGTCCCGATGGGCACCACGCTGCGCACCGTCATCTACGACGTGGGCGGCGGCTGCCCCAACGGCAAGAAGTTCAAGGCCGTGCAGACCGGCGGTCCCTCCGGCGGCTGCCTGCCCGAATCCCTGCTGGACACCCCCGTCGATTACGAGAACCTGATCGCGGCGGGCTCCATGATGGGCTCCGGCGGCATGATCGTCATGGACGAGGACAACTGCATGGTCGACATCGCCCGCTTCTACATGGACTTCATCGTGGATGAGTCCTGCGGCAAGTGCACGCCGTGCCGCGTCGGCACCAAGCGCATGCTGGAGATCCTGCAGCGCATCGTCGACGGCAAGGGCGAAGAGGGCGACATCGAGAAGCTGGAAGACCTGGCCAAGACCATCAAGAACACCGCGCTGTGCGGCCTGGGTCAGACGGCGGCCAACCCCGTGCTGTCCACGCTGCGCTTCTTCCGCGACGAGTACGAGGCGCACATCAAGGAAAAGCGCTGCCCGGCCCATCACTGCAAGAACCTGCTGCAGTACAAGATCACCGACAAGTGCAAGGGCTGCACCGCCTGCGCGCGCGTCTGTCCCGCCGGCGCCATCACCGGCGAGATCAAGCAGCAGCACAGCATCGATCCCAAGAAGTGCCTGAAGTGCGGCGCGTGCATGGAGAAGTGCCGCTTCGGCGCCATCATCAAAGAATAATCGTGCGGAGGATTGAGCAATGGAAAATATGATCACCCTGACGATTGACGGCATCGAAGTTCAGGCTCCCCAGGGTTCAACCGTTCTGGAGGCCGCCAAACTGGCCGGCATTCGCATTCCCACACTGTGCTACCTGAAGGGCATCAACGAGATCGGCGCGTGCCGCATGTGCGTGGTGGACTCCGGCGCCCGTTCGCTGCAGGCGGCCTGCGTGCTGCCCGCGGCCCAGGGCATGAAGGTGAAGACCAACACGCCCGAGATCCGCGAGTACCGCAGAAACATCCTCGAGCTGCTGCTCTCCACCCATGAAAAGAAGTGCCTGAGCTGCGTGCGCAGCCAGAACTGCGAGCTGCAGGCGCTGTGCAAGGAGCTGGGCGTCGAGGACGGCGACAAGTTCGAGGGCTTCAAGGTCAAGTACACCATCGACGACCTGTCCCCCTCCATCGTGCGCGACAACAACAAGTGCGTGCTGTGCCGCCGCTGCGTGGCGGTCTGTTCCAAGGTCCAGAACGTGGGCGTCATCGGCCCGGTCAACCGCGGCATGAAGACGGCCATCGAATCCCCCTGGGAGATGCACCTGAGCGAGATGAGCTGCATCAACTGCGGCCAGTGCATCGTGAACTGCCCCGTCGGCGCGCTGCATGAGAAGGACGACACCCAGAAGGTGTGGGACCTGCTCCGCGACCCGTCCAAGCACGTGGTCGTGCAGCCCGCGCCCGCCGTCCGCGCCGCGCTGGGCGAGGAATTCGGCCTGCCGATGGGCACCTCCGTGACCGGCAAGATGGCCACGGCCCTGAAGCGCCTGGGCTTCGACAAGGTCTTCGACACCGATTTCGGCGCGGACCTCACCATCATGGAAGAGGCCAACGAGCTGGTGGAGCGCATCAAGACCGGCGGCGTGCTGCCGATGATCACCTCCTGCTCGCCGGGCTGGATCAAATACTGCGAGACCTATCACCCCGACTTCCTGCCCAACCTGTCCAGCTGCAAGTCTCCCCATGAGATGCTGGGCGCGATGGTCAAGACCTACTACGCCGAGAAGGCCGGCATCGATCCCAAGGACATCGCGGTGGTCTCCGTCATGCCCTGCACGGCCAAGAAGTTTGAGGCGGCCCGCCCCGAGCTGGGCCACAACGGCCTGGCCGACGTGGACGTGGTCATCACCACCCGCGAGCTGGCCCGCATGATCAAGGAAGCCAACATCGAGTTCGCGCAGCTGCCCGACGGCGACTTTGACAGCCTGATGGGCGAGAGCACCGGCGCGGCCGTCATCTTCGGCGCGACCGGCGGCGTCATGGAGGCCGCGCTGCGCACCGCCTACGAGGTCATCACCGGCGAGAAGCTGGAGAATGTGGACTTCCACGACGTCCGCGGCATCGAGGGCATCAAGGAAGCCTCTGTCAACATCGGCGGCAGCGAGGTCCTGGTAGCAGTGGCCAACGGCACCGGCAACGCCACCAAGCTCCTCGAGCGCGTGAAGAGCGGCGAGAAGAAGTACACCTTCCTCGAGGTCATGGCCTGCCCCGGCGGCTGCGTCAACGGCGGCGGCCAGCCCATCGTATCGGCCCAGACCAAGATGGACGTGGACGTGCGCGTGGAGCGCGCCAAGGCGCTGTACGGCGAAGACGTGGCCAAGCCCCTGCGCAAGAGCCACGAGAACGAGGAAATCAAGCAGATCTACAAGGACTTCCTCGACAAGCCCGGCAGCCACCTGGCCCACGAGCTGCTGCACACCACCTATCAGAAGCGCGAGAAGTACAGCAAGTAATCAAGCGCAAAAACGCACCGCCCCCGC
>JAFYBB010000148.1 GCA_017540445.1 Clostridia bacterium
CGGCACGCCCGACGCGCGCGTGGCCCGCTGCTGGGCCCGCATACTTCGGATCGACCCGGACGACAGCATCGCCGATTTCTACCAGAGGGCGGCGCTTTCGCACCGGCTGGACCGCTACAGGCTGTCCTACGACTATCAGGTGCCCGCGGAGGAGTTCTCCGAGCGGCTGAAGGCGCTGGTGGACCAGCTCTCCCAGGGCTATGAAAAGTTAGAGGAGCGCTGGCGGGACGACCCGGGCTTCAGGCAGCTGGTTCGCTGGGCGATCAGCACGGACAACAGCCGGCTGAGCCGCGTGGCCATGACGGCGCTGACCACCATCGAGCACAGGGAATCGCGGAGCCTGCTGCGAAGCCTCCTGTTTGACGGCAACGTGCCGGGCGAGCTGAAGCTGCACGCGGCGCTGGCGCTGCGGCTGCAGGGGACCGGGGCGGAGGAGGTCCTGCCCGCCGGCTCCGGTCTCACTCCGGCGCTCTTGCCGGACCCCCGGATGATACTGGCGCGGCTCGGCGTCGGGGAGCGGCAGCTGGTGCGCTACGCGGACGAGGTGCTGCGCCACGACTACGACATATCGGCGCTTCCGCAGCTGCTCTTGATGTGGTCGGCCTACCGCCAGCTGCGCGGCACCGCCGCGGATCCGCTGCGCTGCGTCGGCGCCGGGGCCGCGGCGCTGGCCTACAACTATATGCTGATCTACGGCCACGCGCCGAAGATCGAAAAGCTGGCCTGGCAGTTCGGCTGCGACGCGCGCCAGCTCGTCTACTACGCCAGGCGCATCGCGGGTACATTGGAGCGCATCACCGAAGACCAATAGCGGCGCGCGCCGTTCAGATTGAGGGACAGAGACATGAAGATCTATGATTTTGACGAAAAGTTCTACGATTACGTGCGCACATGGATGGCCATGCACCCCAACATGACCGAGAAGCAGGTCGAGGAGCGCTACAACGAGATCATGCTGAACTGGCTGAATGCCCCGGCGCGCTGGCTGGACGGCGAAAAGCCGGGGGAATACTTCCTGCGCTACAGCGAGCCGAAGGACCTTCTGAAGCTGCTGGAGGAGTACGACAAGCGGAGCATCGGCCTGCCGGAGCCCCTCTACAGCCGGGTGGTGAGCGTCGGCGAGACATGCGTTGAGGGTCTGATGCGCATCGTTCAAAACGACGACCGCCCGGAATCGCTGCGGGCGACGGCGCTGGCCCTACTCCGCGACATCGGCAGCGACGCGGCCAGGCCGCTGTACGTGGACCTGGTCTGCGGCGGCCCGGAGGGCGACGAGCTCAGCGAGATGGCGGCGGACATACTCTCCGACGGCGACGGGGCCGAGATCGGCGACCTGCTGGCCCGCTACGACGAGGCCCCGGAATACGCCCAGATGCGGATACTGGGCGTCTGTACCAACTTCCCCGGCGATGGCCGCACCTACGACTACCTGCTGGACAAGCTGCGCAACCGGCCGGAGCAGCGGGCGCTGTACGCGTCCTTCCTGGGCAAGCTGGGCGATGCGAGGGCCATCGACGCGATCAGGCCCTTCCTGTCCATGGCCGATATCAGCTATCTGGACTACATCGAGCTGCGCAATGCCGTGGAGGAGCTGGGCGGCGACCCGGGCGAGGAGCGCACGTTCTACGGCGACCCGGATTACGAGGCCATGCGGAACATGTAAGGCCCGGCAAGGCCACGCAGGGAGGAGGGAATACGGTGTATTGTTCACATTGCGGAAAAAAGGTCGGCGACGCGATGCTTTTCTGCCCTTTCTGCGGTGAAGCCATCGTCATACCGGATCAGGATGAGCGCGAAGCGCCGGGGGGCGATTCCGCCTCAGCCGCCGAATTCGTGCCGCTGAACGTGGAGAGCGCGGGGGAGGCGCCGGCGGACGAACCCGAGGAGAAGAGCGGAGAAGCGCCGGACGCCGCCGCGGAGCTCGAGGCCTGGAACCGCACCCGCGACAGCGGGGAGGACCTCTGGGCCAGGCGGGACGACCCTGAGACGCCCCAGGAGCCCTTCACGCCGCTGCAGCTGGAACAGGGCGAAGAGACCACGGTGGACTGGCGCAAGCAGATCAGTCTGAAGAAGGAGTCGGTGGTCCTCGAAAAGAAGCCGCCCGAGATACACCGCGCCGAGGAAAACCCGGTGCGGCTGGAGGGCAGCGCGCCGGAACTGAAGCTGGACGCGGCCGGCGCCCAGAGCGCCGGAAGGGGCAAGAGCGCCAAGAAGCACGCCAACACGCTGGTCCCGCCGAAGACCATGAACCCGAACGACATCTTCATGGACGACAAAGACCCGGCCTTTGACGCCGTCGACCCCTACGACGACGAGGCGGCCGACGATTACGCCGGCGCGTTCGCCTATGAGGACGACGAGGACAACGGCTTCTTCATGCGGCATTTGCGCGGGATCATCGGCTTCGCGCTGTTCATCATACTGATATTGATGTTCGTGATCTACTCGTTCTTCCCGTCCGGGCAGCTGAGCCTGGCCAGGATCAACATGGCCTGGAGCACCGACGCCTACAGCCAGCTGGGGTACCAGAGCTATCAGGACGGGCGGTACGCCGAGGCCGGTCAGTTCTACGAGCGGGCCCTGCAGCGGGACCCGGGCAACTACAGCTTCGCGTCGTCGGCGGCCATGGCCTATTTCCAGGCGGAGCAGACAGAGAAATCCGCCGAAATGCTGAAGAAGTGCATCGAGATCAACCCGACGCTGCTGGAGCCCTACGTCTACCTGCTGAAGCTCTATCCCGAGGCGGCGCAGCGGCCCTGGGACGTGACGCAGCTGTTGCAGCAGGGCTACCGGGAGACCGGCGACGCGCGGCTGAACGTCACCGGCTGAATCGCCCCGTAAAACCATTGCAGGCGGGAGGAGTGACGCGCCATGGACCAGCCGGTGTTTCTGCTCGCGCCGATGGACGGCATGACGCGGGCCTCCTTTCGCAGCGTCTGCTTTGACTACGGCGCGGACGGCGCCACGACGGAGATGATACAGTCGCTGGCCTACGGGCGGGCGAAGAAGCGCATGAGCGCCACCTTTGAGGAGGTGCTCGTGTGCTATGACAATGAGCACAACCTGGCGGCGCAGCTGATCGGCAGCGTGCCGGAGATGATGGCCGAATCGGCCCGTCGGCTGGAGGCGCTGGGGCGCTTCGACGCCATCGACATCAACATGGGCTGCCCGGCGCGCAAGGTGGTGGGCAGCGGCAACGGCGCGGCGCTGCTGCGCGAGCCGGACAAAGCAATCTACGTGATGGAGGCGGTGAAGTCCGCCACGGCGCTGCCGGTGCGCCTGAAGCTGCGGCTGGGCTGGGACGACGCGCACATCACCGCGCCGCGGCTGATCCGGGCGGCCCAGGCGCTGGGCTTTCAGAGCGTGACGCTGCACGGCCGCACGCGGGCGCAGCGCTACAGCGGCGAGGTGGACGTACATGCCATGCGAAGCATCATCGCCCAAGCGCGCGTACCCGTCTATGCCAACGGCGGCGTCACCAATGCCGCGGACGCCCTCGCGTTCTTGAACGCCACCGGCGCGGCCGGGGTGGCCATCGGCCGGGCGGCGCTGAAGCAGCCCTGGATATTCGACGACATCGCCCGGCTGCGCCGCGGCGAGCCGATCCCACAAAGGCGGGCGCCGGAGCGCGTGGCGCTGCTTCTGCGGCTGGGGAAGCTGGCCTGCGGCCACAGGCCGGAGCGCGTTGCCATGTTTGAGATGCGCAAGTTCTGCGGCTGGATGCTGCCGGGGCTCACCGGGGCGGAGGACGTGCTGAAACGGCTGAATGAAGTGGTCACGCTGGACGGCTACCGGGCGCTGCTTGAGGGCTACCTGGACCGCCTGGTCCAGACCGGCGACGTCGAAATGCACGCGGGCCTGACGCCGGCGCAGACGCTGGACACGGTATGATCAAATGAATTTGGTTCTTCACGTTTTCTTGTGGGATGACAACGGACTCCCTCAGTCAGCCTGCGGCTGCCAGCTCCCTCTGAGAGGGAGCCTTTTGGCGGCGAAACGGGCCAAAGCCTCCCTCTCAGAGGGAGGTGGCTCGGCGTAGCCG
>JAFYBB010000149.1 GCA_017540445.1 Clostridia bacterium
ATCGCCGCCCCTACAGGAGATATTGGCCTCGTTTCGGTATCCAGTTACTGCTCAGCGTCCCCCTGAAGGACTCCCGCAGGCTGGCCTGGCGGCCAGCCAGCTCCCTCGAAGAGGGAGCCAAAGGGAGCGGCATGTCTCCAAAAGGCTCCCTCCTTGAGGGAGCTGGCACGCGAAGCGTGACTGAGGGAGTTGGACACTGGGTAGTAACGTTATCCATGCTTTTGCCCTGAGCCGTCACCGCGAAAGCATTGACACAGAACGTGCCGTCTGATAGAATGGAGCGGCTACGAATGGAGAGGAAGCGCAAAGACATGGACAAGAAGACCCTGCGCCGCGAAATGGGCGAAAAAAAGCGCGCCATGACGGCGGCTGAAATCGAATCGAGGAGCGCGGTGCTGGCACAAAAGCTGTTTGAGCTGCCGGTCTACCGGCGGGCGGCGTCGGTGTACGTCTACATCGCCTTCAACCAGGAGGTGCGCACGCGGCCCGTCATCGAGCGGGCGTGGGCGGACGGCAAGCGCGTGGCGACGCCAAAGATCGTGGACGGCGCGATGCGCTTTATCTGGCTGGACAGCTTTGACGCGCTTGTGCCCCAGGTGCCCTTCGGCTTTCCGGAGCCGGTCAATGACGTTCCCGTCGCCGACGACGATTCGGCGCTGGTGATCGTGCCCGGGCTGGCCTTTGACGCGCGGGGGTATCGGGTGGGCTACGGCGGCGGGTACTACGACGGGTGGCTCACTGCGCACCCCGGGCACCCGACCGTGGCGCTGTGCTTCGGCTTTCAGCGCGTCAAGGCACTTGAAGCCGAGGCGCACGACGTACCGGTGGAACTGGTCATCTCGGACGATCGACGCCGCGCCGGTCCGCGGACGGGAAGAAGTGCTCCAGCACCGGCACGAACAGGAAGCAGACGATCCCGGCGGTGAAGCCGCCGTTGTACAGGTTGAAGCCGCCGTGGAGCACCGGCAGGCCGGTCACCAGCGCGTAGTGCATCATCGCGGCAACAGCTCCCGCGACCGGGCCGTACACGCCAGAGATCGGCGCGAGGCCGCTGGCAAAGCACAGGCCCACCACGATGGCCTGGGCGTTCAGCGCATAGGCCGTGACGCCCAGCCGGTGCAAAAGCCCCATGACCCCGTAGCCCAGCATGACCGGCAGCACGTTCAGCGGCGTCGCGCCGGCGCAGCAGCAGGCCAGCATGCAGAACACCGCGCCCATCGTGGGGCCGGTAAATGTCGCTCCGATCAGATTGTAATAGGCGATGATGAACAGGCCGTAGACGCCCACGTGCAACACGTTCGCGCCCGCGGCGTATTTTTGTGTGAAATCGGCCTTGTAGCCTATCTCCCGCAGCAGCTTGATATAATCCTTCACGCCGCCGAGCAGCAGCCCACAGGCGGCGGTCAGCGCGAAGGCCGTGAGGCAAAAGCCGTTGACAAAGGCCCTCTCCCCCATCCCCAGGTCCGCGCCGATGGCCGGGGCCTCGACCCCCGCCGTCCGGTACAGCAGCGCGTACAGGAAAAAGCACAGAAAGCCCGCGGCGGGGCCGGCGTTGTACAGATCAAAGCCTTTGTGCAGGCCCGGCGAATGAGCGCACAGCGCGGGCATGGCGCAGCCGGCCACGAGGCCCACAACAAGCGCCAGCAACAGGCCCGTCCATGAGAACGCGGGCGCGTCGCCCATTCGGGGATAGTAGAACAGTATCTGCGTGATCAGCGGCGATATCGCCGTGGTGAACATCGCCATGTTGATCTGCTTTGAAAAGGGCACGCGCCGGATCCGGGCGTACACGAACGCGCCCAGCAGCAGCGGCAGCATGTTCAGTATGTTCATGCCGTAGGTGCCAAAACCCACCGTCAGAAAGAACGCCAGCACCGTGCCGCCGTTCACCTGCGCCCCCGGCAGAAACATCATCCCGCAGCACACCGAACCGACCAGCGCGCAGTTCAACATCGCGCCGGACACGCCGCCCAGCTCCGGCTTGAAGTAGTCCCGGGTCAGCTGAGCGGGGGCCGTGCAGATGCGCCGCAGGGCGGTCAGCATCCGCGCCCGGTCGGGCGAGAGCAGCGCCGCGACGGCGAAGGCCGCCGTGAACGCGCACATCAGCGCCCGCAGCGCGCGGCCGGTCTCGATCTTCTGAAGGCGGCGGTATCCCATGGGCTTTGTCCTCCGTATGAGCGGGCGTCAGCTTTGCATCTGCCGGGCGGCGGCCTGCACCACGTGGCGCATCAGCACGCTGGTGGTCACCGCGCCGACCCCGCCGGGCACCGGCGTGATGGCGTCCACCACCCGCGAGACTTCGTCAAACACAGCGTCCCCCGCCAGCGCGCCCATGCCGCCCTTGGCGTTGGGCTTTGCGGGGTCCCAGTTCACGGAAACGTCCACGATCACCTGGCCGGGCCGCACGTGCGCAGCGGTCAGCGATTTAAGCGCCCCTGCTGCGGAGACGACGATGTCCGCCCGACGGGTCACATCGGCCACGTCCCGCGTTTGGGTGTGGCAGACGGTGACGGTGGCGTGCCGCGCCAGCAGCATCATCGCAACAGGCCTGCCCACCACCAGCGAGCGCCCGATCACCACCGCGCTTTTCCCTTTCGGGTCGACGCCGTAGTGATCCAGTATCTCGACGCAGGCCCGGGGCGTGCAGGGCGGAAAGCCCATGCCGTCCAGGCCCTCGAACACGCCCGCGCAGGACAGGGTCGTCATGCCGTCCACGTCCTTTTTGGGGTCCAGCGCGTCGCAGATCTCGCGTTCCCGATCGCGCAGGTGCCTGGGCAAGGGCCGCAGCAGCAGCGCCCCATGGATGGCATCATCGCCGTTGATGGCCCGGATAACGTCGATCAGCGCCTCTGCGCGCACGTCCTTCGGCAGCGCGACGCGCGCCACCGCAACGTCGACCGCGTCCGCCCGCGCCATTGCGCCCCTTTCATAGGCCAGCTGCGAGGCGTCCTCCCCGCAGCGCACGATGGCCAGCTTCGGCACGACGCCCCGCGCCTTCAGCGCGGCGACCTCCTCGCGCGTTTTTGCGTTCAGCGCCTCCGCTACAGGCTTGCCCAGCAACAGCTTCGCCATAGCCCGACACCCTCCGTCCGTCATGATCATACCAGCCCGGCAAAAACGGTTTCATAAATCCGCTCCGCCAGCGGCACATACTCCCCCAGCATCGCCTCGACGCGGGCGTTCATCGCCTCGGCCAGCGCCCGGTCGCGCATGGAGCGCGTGTTGATCAATACGTTCAATGACGCGCTTTCAAGCGCCGCCCGGCAGCAGGCCGCGGCGCAGCCCGCGTCCGATACCGCCAGCCGCGAGCCCTTTTCCGCGAACACCGCCACCGCCCGGACGGCCTCGCAGCACAGCTCCATGATGCGCAGCGGCGCTTCGCAGGCCGCGACCGTCGCCGCCTCGATCACATCGGCGCGGGTGGGGTCGTCCTTCGGTATGCCGTAGGCCCGGGCCAGCGGCTCAAAGCCCTCGGCATCGGCGGCCACCTGGTCCAAGAGCGCCGTCTGCAGCGCGTCGCACTTCTCCATCAGGGCCGCGATCTCGCCCTGGACGGCGGCGTACTTCTTCTTGCCCACCGTCAGCGCGCCCACCATGTTGCCCAGCGCCGCGCCGACGGCCCCCACCAGCGCCGCCGCGCCGCCGCCGCCCGGCGCGGGCGCGGCGGAGGCCAGCACCGACACAAATTCGCGGCAGGTATGCTGCGTGCAATCCCGTGTCATATGACCATCCTCCATATGCAAACAGGGGCGGCGATCCGCCGCCCCTTGATCTTCATCAAAACAGCCCCGAAACCCTGCCGGTCTCGGTATCCACGTCCACGCGGCGATAGGCCGGATCCGACGCGGTGCCGGGCATCATCGATATGGTGCCGGCCATCGGGCACAGGAACCTGGCCCCGCCGTACTCCAATATGTCCCGGATGGGAAGCCGCCAGCCCTTCGGCACGCCCTTCAGCGCCGGGTCATGGGTCAGCGACAGGTGGGTCTTGACCATCATCGTGCAGTAGTCGGCGTACTTCGGGTCGCTCTCAAAGCGCCTGGCCTTCTCCACGGCCAGCGGGGCCCAGTCCACGCCGTCCGCGCCGTAGACCTCGCGGGCGATGCGCTCCACGCGCTCGGTGAGCGGCATGTCCAGGTCGTACAGGAATTTGATCTCCGGCTTCTGCTCGCAGGCGTCCGCCACGGCCTCGGCCAGCTCCACCGCGCCCTCGCCGCCGTAGCGCCAGTGGTCGGACTGGGCGCAGCGCACGCCGCGCTCGGCGCACAGGCGCTTGATCAGCTTGATCTCTTCGTCCGTATCGGTGTAGAAGCGATTGACGCACACCACCGGCACGATGCCGGACTTCTGCACCGTGCGCACATGGTGGAACAGGTTCTCGCAGCCCTTCTCCACCAGCTCCAGGTTCTCGCGGGTGTATTCCTCCGGCAGCGGACGCCCGGGGGCAACCTTCGGGCCGCCGCCGTGCATCTTCAGCGCGCGCACGGTGGCCACGATCACCGATACGTTCGGCATGAGGCCGGAGAGCCGCGTCTTGACGTTCCAGAACTTCTCAAACCCGATGTCCGCGGCGAAGCCGGATTCGGTCACGTGGTAGTCGAACAGCTTCAGCGCCAGCCGGTCCGCGATCACGGAGCTCTGGCCGATGGCGATGTTCGCGAAGGGGCCCGCGTGGATCAGCACCGGCTGGTGCTCCACGGTGTAGCACATGGTGGGGTTGATGGTGTTGCGCATCCAGGCGGTCATCGCCCCGGCGACCTCCAAATCCTCGCAGGTCACGGGCTCGCCGCTGCGGCTGTAGGCCACAACGATGTTGCCGATGCGCTCGCGCAAATCCTTCAGGTCCCGGGCCACGGCCAGTATGGCCATCAGCTCGGAGCCTACGGCGATGCCGAACTTGCTCTCCATCAGGTAGCCGTCCCGGTTGCCGCCGATGCCCATGATGATGTTCCTGAGGCCCTGGGCGCAGAAGTCCAGCACCCAGCCCATCTCCACCCGCTTGGGGTCGATGTCCAGGCGGCGGCCCATGTTGTGCTTCGCCATCTCCGCGTCGGTGTAGTTGCGCTCGTGCTGCATGCGGGCGTTCAGCGCCACCATGGCCAGGTTGTGGGCGTTCATGATGTCGTTGATGTCGCCGGTCAGGCCCAGCGAAAACTCCGTCATCGGCATCAGCAGCGCGTTGCCGCCGCCGGCAGCGGTGCCCTTCACGTTCATCGTGGGGCCGCCGGAGGGCTGGCGCAGCGCGCCGCCCACGTTCTTGCCGATCTTCGCAAGGCCCTCGATCAGGCCCAGCGACACGGTGGACTTGCCCTCGCCCAGCGGTGTGGGCGTGATGGCGGTGACCTCGATGAACTTGCCGTCGGGCTTGTCCTTCAGCCGGTTCATGATGCGGATGAAGTCCAGCTTCGGCGTCTTGCCGTAGGGGATGATCTCCTCCTCCGTTAGACCCAGCTTCTGCCGGAAATGCTCCACCGGCGGCAGCGTCTTCTCCGCCTCCTCCGCGATTTGCCAGTCCTTGTAGATCGTGGGATCAAGCATATCTGATTCCTCCTTAACGCCCCGGGCGTGCTTAATGCTTATCGGTAGGTCTCCCGCCGCCTCGCCCGCTGGCCGAAACGGACGTGCCGCCGCTCCCTGGCGGCGAGCATGATGCCGCAAGCCGCGGCGAGCAGGCCGGTGACGAGCGTCAACAGCTTCACAAACGCGCTCAAAAAGAGGTTCGCCAGCGGCCATATGGCGTCGATCAAAAGCAGTATCATGAGCACCGCGCACAGCAGCGCGCTGATTGCGGGCATCAGCCTTTGCCAGTTTCTCATCGGCGCGTGCCCTCCCTGTCATAGCCTGTGCCGCGCCGCGGATAGGCGCTTTGCCCGCCTGTCTGCCGGTAGCGCGTCTGCCGTGCGTATCCGGTGCTCACGGTGCGCCGCTCATAGCCGGGCCGCGCTTCGTATCGGTTGTAGCGGTCCGATTCGCGGTACCCCGTCCGCGCGCCGGACTGGCGGTAGCCGTCGGTCCGGGCATATGCGGGGCGCGACTGCCTTTGCGGCGCGCCTTCGGCGCGGCGCTGACTGTTGTAGGCGGGCCGCGCGAGCAAACGCCGCGCGTTGATCAGCGCGACGGCGCACATCAACAGCAGCAGCCCCTTGGTCAGGCCGTTGTCGATGAAATTCATCGCCGGATTCACGCGGTCGATCAGATAGAGCACGACGTACATATTGCAAAGCAGTATCGCGGCGTGCGGCAGCAGCCTGCCAGCCCTCTTCAGCATCATCGTCCGACTCCATTCTCCGTTTACGTTTCGTCATTCGGTGACCGCGTCTATGATCATGATGTAGTCGCTGCTGTTGCGCCCGCCGTCCGACGGATGGTTGTACAGCGTCGTGCCGACGGCCAGCAGCGAGGTCTGGCCCCCGTCCAGGTTGTAGCCGATGGTGCAGCCGACGCCGGCCATCAGATTGGCCAGCTGGGTCATGCGCGCGCCCTTGGACTCCTTGCTCCGGCCGTCCACCACCAGAAAGCAGTAGTGTCCCGGCTCGTAGTAGCCGATGGCCGAGCGCGGATTCCTGCGCAGCACGTTCTCGGCGTAGTTGTAGGAGGTGATCGGCGCGCCCGTTTCATCCAGCAGCGAGGGCCCGAAGCACCAGCTCTGGTACGCGCCGCGGTCCATCTCCCGCTTGGCGTCGAAGGCGTCGGCGGAGAAGGTCTCCATGTGGCCGTCCCAGTAGAGTATGGCGATGTCGTGGGTCGTCTTGTTGTCGCGGTAGAGCATGCCGTTTCGGATCACCACGCCGGTGTCCCGGGTGCCGTAGTAGTCGCCGTTCATCGTCACCACGCTGCCGTAGCGCTCCGCCACCTTGGTGACCCACTCGGTATAGCCGCGCCCGTAGGTGTCCTTGCCGAAGGCGGTCTGCAGGCAGCTGATGTCGGCGATGTAGATGTCCACCACATAGACCCATGCCGGCAGGTCCTCGATGTACTTCTTGATGACCTGTATGTTCAGGTTCTCGCTCTGGTAGCTGTCCTCCGTGACGCGGACCTCGCCGCTGGTGAACTTGCCTGCGAACTTCTCCCTGAAATTGCCGACCGTCTTCGGGTCCACCGTGGGCTCCGGGGTCGGCCCCTGCGTCGGCTGCGCCTCTACGGCCCCGGCCCCCTCTTCGGCGTCTGCCGGCTGGGCCGCCTCCGTCGGTTCGGGCTCTGGCTGGGCCTGAGACATGGCCGCCACGCCGCCGCGGGTGGACACGATGCCGATCGACGCCTCGCCGTGAGGGATCACGTGGTGCGGCAGCGCGTACAGCAACAGCGCGATGCCCAGCGCCAGCACATGGGCCGTCAGAACCATCCACAGCGGCCTGGGTCGCCTGGACAGCTGCCTGCGCAGCCATTCCAGCGCGCCGCCGCGGCGCGCCGTCCTCCGTATTGCCATCGGTATACTCCCCCGCCGGAACCCTCGCGACAGCCCCGTTGCCGTATGCCGCCCGCGATGCGATGTCAGTGCTCTGAGTGGTTCGCACCTTTGTGCGAACGCGAATACACATTCGATTCTAAGCGATGGCCGCTTCGCCTGTCAAGCGCGACTGTGATATAATTGTGAAAAGTCAAGGGCGACAGGCCTTTTGCCCGCCGCCCCGTGCGTTTTTCGCGCCTAAAGCGTCACGCCCTGCTTGAATATGGCCAGGTCGTGGAAGCCGTTGATCTCGTTGCGGGTCTGCGCGCCGCCGGCCACCCGCAGCACGTATTGGACCAGCTCCTCGCCCAGCTGTGAAAGGCTCATGCCCGACAGCAGCCGTCCCGCGTCAAAGTCGATCCAGTTGCGCTTTTTGGTCGCCAGCGGCGTGTTGCTGGCGATCTTCACCGTGGGCACCGGGCAGCCAAAGGGCGTGCCGCGGCCCGTGGAGAACAGCACCAGCTGCGCCCCGGACAGGGCCAGCGCCGTGGAGGCCACCAGGTCGTTGCCGGGGGCGCTCAGCAGGTTGAGGCCGGGGGTTTCGAGCTTTTCCGCGTACTTCAGCACGCCCGTCACCGGACCGGAGCCGCTCTTCTGGGTACAGCCCAGGGCCTTGTCCTCCAGCGTGGTGATGCCGCCCGCCTTGTTGCCGGGCGACGGGTTCTCGTACACCGGCATGTGATGGGCCTCGAAGTAGCCCTTGAAGTCGTTGATGAGGCGCACCGTCTTTTCAAACAGCGCCGCGTCGGCGCAGCGGTCCATCAGGATCGTCTCCGCGCCGAACATCTCCGGCACCTCTGTCAGTATCGTGCTGCCGCCCATCGCGGTCAGTATGTCGGAGAACACGCCGATGGTGGGGTTGGCGGTGATGCCGGACAGGCCGTCGGAGCCGCCGCACTTGAGGCCCACCACCAGGTCGCTGGCCGGGCAGGGCTTGCGGACGTCCCCGCGCATGCGCGCGACCAGTTCCTCAATGAGCGCCATGCCTGCCTCCAGCTCGTCCTCCACGTCCTGGCAGATCAGCGTGCGCAGGCGCTGGGGGTCATGCTCGCCCAGCCGCGCCAGTATCTCGCCCACGCCGCTGTTCTCGCAGCCCAGGCCCAGCAGCAGCACGCCGCCGGCGTTGGGATGGGTGACCAGGTTCGCCAGCGCCTGGCGGGTGTTCTCCTGGTCGCCGCCCATCTGGGAGCAGCCGTAGGGGTGCGTAAAGGCGTACACGCCCTCCACCGAGCCGCCCACCAGCTTCTGCGCCATCCGCGCCAGCGCCTGGGCGTTGTCGTTCACGCAGCCCACGGTGGGAATGATCCACAGCTCGTTGCGTATCCCGGCGCGGCCGACAGCGCGGGGGTAGCCCATGAACGCCGCCGCCTCCCGGGGCGGCAGCACGGGATGTGTGGGATGGTACTCGTATTCCAGCGCGCCGGAGAGCCCGGTCTTCAGGTTGTGGGTGTGCACGTGCTCGCCCCGGCGAATGTCCCGGGTGGCCCTGCCGATGGGAAAGCCGTACTTGATCACCTGCTCCCCCGCCCGTATGTCACACAGCGCCACCTTGTGGCCCATCGGTATGTCCTCAAGCGGCGTCACCGTGCCCGCGGCGCAGGCC
>JAFYBB010000150.1 GCA_017540445.1 Clostridia bacterium
CGGCGGTGGGTTCGGATGTGGCGTCGGGGTCGGGGGTGGCGGTGGGCTCGGGGGTATCGGTGGGCGCCTCGGCAGGCTCGACCGATTCGGCGTCGTCGTCGGGCGCGTCGGTGGGTTCGTCGGCGGGCGCGTCGGCTGCCGGGTCGGCGGGGGAGACGGGCGCTTCCGCGGGCGCGTCCGTAACGACCGGCGTATCCGTAACGACTGGCGCATCGGTAACGACTGGTGCGTCCGTAACGACCGGCGCGTCGGTCTCCACCGGCGCATCAGTTACGACCGGCGCGTCGGTAACGACCGGCGCATCCGTTTCCACCGGCACATCCGTAACGACCGGCGCGTCCGTAACGACCGGCGCATCGGTTACAACTGGCGCATCGGTAACGACCGGCGCGTCCGTTTCCACCGGTACATCGGTCTCGACGGGCATATCCGTAACAACCGGCGCGTCGGTCTCGACGGGCATATCCGTAACAACCGGCGCGTCGGTCTCAACCGGTGCATCCGCAACAACCGGCGCAACGGTCTCGACCGGCATATCCGTAACAACGGGTGCGTCGGTCTCGACCGGCACGTCCGTTACGACCGGCGCATCGGTCTCGACCGGCACGTCCGTAACGACCGGCGCGTCGGTCTCCACCGGTGCATCGGTAACGACCGGCGCGTCCGTAACAAGCGGCATCTCTGTCTCGACCGGCGCATCGGTTTCCACCGGCACATCGGTCTCAAACGGTATCTCCGTCTCGACCGGCGCATCGGTAACAACCGGTCTTTCGGTCTCCACAGGCTTTTCGGTCTCCACCGGCGCGTCGGTAACGACCGGCGCTTCGCTGTCGGCGGGGGCGGCGGTCGCGGCGGCCTCGGCGATGCGGCGGACCAAATCGTCGATGGCGGCCTGGGTGTCGTCGCGCTGGGCCTCCAGCCGCTGAAGCTCCGCCCGGGCGTCGTCCAGCGCGCCCTCGTTGGTTTTGATGCCGGCGAGCAGGCGGTCGATCTCATTCTGCAGCGCGTCGGGGCTGAGCAGCCCCAGGTCGCGCAGGTAGCTGCGCTGCTGCTCCAGCTGATCCGCCAGCGCGTCCCGCTGGGCGATCAGCTCCTTGCGCAGGGCGTCGACGGTGTCGTCGCCCGTGCCCTGGGCCAGCTGCGCCTCGAGGGCCGCCAGCCGGTCCTTCAGCGTCTCGAGCCCCTGCTGCATCATCAGCAGCGCGCCGCGCTGGGTGTCGTCCATGCCCATCAGGCCCTCCAGCGCCTGGAGGGCGGCCTCCGCCTGGTCGCGCTGGGCGATCAGCTGCTCCCGCTGTTCGTTCAGCTGCTCGATGGCCGGGGCGATCTGGCCGCTGCCCTGGTCGATGGCGTTCAGGGCGTCGTCGATCTGCTTCAGGGCCTGCCGCTTCGCCCGGGCCAGGGCGTTCTTGCCGTCGGAGAGCTGGGCCTGGGCGTCGTTCAGCTGGCGCTCGGCCTCGGCCAGCTGGGCGTCGACGTCCTCCAGTATGGCGCTGTTCATCACGTCGATGCGGCTCTGCTCGATGGTGATGTCCACGCGCTGCTGGATCACGCCCGAGGCGCTGGCCGAGGCCACGCCGTTCAGCGATTCAAAGGCGGGGACCAGCTTGTCCTCCACGTAGTCCGACAGGGCGAGTATGTCCATGTCGTCCCGGGTGACGGAGAGTATCGCCACCGGCAGCATGTCCGGGTTCAGCTTCATCGTCACCGGCGCGCCGACGTCGTCGCTCCAGCCGCCCCGCAGCTGGTCCAGCCGCGACGAGATCTCGATCAGCGCCGTGTCCATGTTCGCGCCGTCGTTGAACTGCATCGTCACCACGGACACGTTGTCCCGGGAGGAGGAGGTGATCTTCTTCATGTCCGTCAGCGTGGCAAAGGAGGCCTCCATCGGGCGGGTGATCTCCGACTCCACCTGCTCCGGCGTGGCCCCCACATAGCTGGTGAACACCACCACGTAGGGCAGGTCCATGCTGGGCAGCAGATCGGTGGTCATCTTCTGAAAGGAGATGACCCCGAGCACGATCACCAGTATGACGCCCACGATGACGGTGTAGGGCTTTTTCACGCTGTACCTGGAAAACATGCGCGCCTCCCGGGCGATAACTTACTATGATATAGTATAGCCAAACAATATGAATCGAACGTGAATACCATTCTATAAAAATTCAACATCTGAAATCTTGTCACCGGGACGGTCCTGTTGTCAGGTTTTCCTGTCACCGGGACGGTCCTGTTGACAACATTTTCCACCCATGCTATACTGGATTTCATGAAAGGAGAATGATTCTTATGCCCAGAACAGCGCGTCAGAAGAGCGAGAACAGGTATTATCACGTCATACTGCGCGGCATCGGCAGGCAGATCCTGTTTGAAGACGTGCAGGACAACGAGCGGTTCCTTTCGACGGTGCTGAGGTATCGTCAGGAGCTGGGCTTTGGGCTGGTCGCCTGGTGCATGATGGACAATCACGTCCATCTGCTGATTCACGATGTGCCCGATCAGCTCGACCTGATCATGAAGAAGATCGCCGGGAGCTACGCCATCTACTACAATCGGAAATACGATCGGTTTGGACATCTGTTTCAGGACCGGTATATGAGCGAGGCGGTGGACAGCGACGAGTACCTGCTGACGGTCGTCCGATACATCCACCGCAATCCGGAGAAGGCGGGCATCGCGAAGGCCGAGGATTACCGCTGGAGCAGCTACGGCGACTATCTATCGCCGGGAGAGGACATCGACAACGCGCTCGCGTTGGAGCTGATCGGCGGCCCAAAGCGCTTTGCGGACTGGATGCGGCAGGAACGCGAAGAAAACTGCCTGGACATTCGGGACAAGCAATGGATTCACGACGACGAGGCGCGCAAATTGATCTGCGACACCTACAAGCTGACCAGCGGCACCCAGCTGCAAGAATTAAATAAGAAGGAACGCGACGCGGCCCTGAGGTGGCTCAAGGCGCGCGGCCTGACGGTCAGACAGCTTGAGCGGCTGACGGGCATCAACCGCGGGGTCATACAGATGGCTTGAGGCGGGAAAAGTTGTCAGAGGGACGGTCCTACTGATAGAAAAACTTGTCAACAGGACCGTCCCCGTGACAAGAAAAGTTGTCAGAGGGACGGTCCTACTGACAAGAAAACTTGTCAACAGGACCGTCCCCGTGACAAGATCTGTGATTTGGAGGGGAGCTCATGAGGAATTGGATCAGGCGGATGTGCGCAATGGCACTGGCGGTGATGGCGCTGCTGTCGATGACGGCGGGCGTGATGTCGGAGGCCGCGCCCGAGGCGGCAGAGGTCATGCCGGAGGAACCGGAGGTCACGTCGGCGGAGGTCGAGGCGCTGCCGGAGGAGATCTGGGAGTTCGATCTGGAACAGTCCGGGGCGGATGCCGCGGAGGACGAGCTGAGCCTTGAAGGCGACGGCGCCGATGTCGCCGCGTCGTCCGACGAGGCGGGGATATACAGCGATTTCGCCTTTGAAAACGGCGTTCTGACCGGGTACACCGGCGAGGGCGGCGACGTGGTGATACCGCCGGTGGACGGCGATGGGAACATCGTCACGGCCATCGGAGACGCGGCCTTCATGGGCAACACCGCGATCATCTGCGTGATCATCCCCCGGGAGGTGACGGAAATCGGCGAATCCGCCTTCGAGGGCTGCACATCCCTCGGAAGTGTCGAGCTGCCGGGCACGGTCGCCCGGATCGGCAGGGGAGCGTTCAATGGCTGCGAGCTGCTCACCAACATAAACCTGTATTAGCCGGTCGGCGCGGGAAGGCGGTATATAATATGATGACAAAGAGAAGAGCGGTCCTGATACTGGCCGTCGCGCTGCTGCTCGGCGCGCTCTCGGCGCTGGCGGAGGGCGAGGTTCCAGGCGACGCCCGTTCCGGCGAATTCGGCGACGGGTTTTCCTGGGTGTTGGCCGACGACGGCACGCTGACGGTCAGCGGCTCGGGCGACATGCCCCATATGTGGTCCGGATCGCAGCCCTGGCGGGATGTCAAAGCGCAGGTCAAGGCGGTCGTCATCGGGGCGGGCGTCACGCGCGTCGGCGACTACGCGTTTTATCAATACCCGGCGCTGACGGCCGTGACCATCGGGCCGGACGTGACGGCCATCGGTTCGTCCGCCTTTGATTTGTGCAGGGCCATGACGAGCTTGTCGCTGGGCGGGGCCGTCGCATCGATCGAAGACAGCGCCTTCGACAACTGCGACGCGCTCAGGAGCGTCGCGTTCCCCTCCGCCGTGGAGAAGATCGGCTTTCGCGCGTTCAACGCCTGCGACAGCCTGGAGAGCCTGTCGTTGAACAGCGGCCTCAAGACCCTTGAGTCGAATGCGTTTGCCGACTGCGAATCGTTGAAACAGCTGACGCTTCCCGGCACGCTGGAGAAGGTCAGTGAGAAGGCGTTTCAGGACTGCACCGCCCTGCAGAGCGTCGTGCTGCAGGAGGGACTGACGGAGATCGACGACAGCGCCTTCAGCGGCTGCACGGCGCTGAAGCGCGTAGCCCTTCCCAAATCGCTGAAGTGCGTCGGGGAGGATGCGTTCACGCGCTGCACCGCGCTGACCGGGGTGGAATACGGCGGGACCTCCGCGGATTGGTATCGGGTACAGCTCGAGCCGGGCAACGTGCCGCTGGTCAAGGGCATCAAGGTGGACGTGCCGGTGCACGGCGCCTGCGGCGACCACCTGACCTGGTCCCTGTCCCGCAAGGGCGTGCTGACCATACAGGGCAAGGGCGACATGTGGGATTATCAGGAGGACAAGGACGTCTACAAAACCGGCGGCATCACCGTGCGGGGCACGTCGCCCTGGCAGGTGTATGAAGATATGATCACCGCCCTGAAGATCAAGAGCGGCGTGACCGGCATCGGCGCCTATGCGTTTACCTGGCTCCGGTACGTCGGGACGGCGGATATACCGGATACCGTCACCCGAATCGGCGAGTACGCGCTTTACGGCATCGGCGTTTCCACGCTGAAGCTGCCGTCGAAGCTGAAGAAACTCTCCGGGCATGTGCTGGGCTGCACGGAAAACCTGATGGACCTGAAGATCCCCAACGGCGTCCAAAAGATCGAGCACGCCGCCTTCTGGGATTCTGCGCTGCGCAGCATCACCATTCCCGCCTCCGTGACGAAGATCGAGGACTATGCCTTCGACAGCTGCGACGGCCTGACCTATGTGCGCTATACCGGCACAAACAGCAAGTGGCGCGGCGTTTCCGTGGGCGCCAGGAACGATCCGATGAAGCGCGCGGAGATGAGCTACGGCGCCGAGAAGCGTTCGGGCACGCGCTCCGGCAAGTGCGGCAAAAAGGTGCGCTGGAAGCTGGACGCCAAGGGCGTGCTGACCATCAGCGGCTCGGGCGCGATGAACGATTATCCCATCGCCTTCCAGGAAGGGGACTATACCGAAGAATGGAACGGCTACTGCAGGCGCTATGCCGCCACAACGCCCTGGGAGAAGTACCTCGGGCAGATCAAGAAGATCGTCGTCAAGAAGGGCGTGACCCGCATTGGCGACGGCGCGTTCTTCAACTGCTACAGCGCGACCGCCGTCTCACTCCCGAAGACGCTGACCAGCATCGGCAATGACGCCTTCCGTTCCATGACGATCTCGTCCATCTCCATACCGGACAGCGTGGAGACCATCGGGGCCGGCTGCTTCCAGGGCTGCTTTCGCATCACGAAGCTTCACCTGCCCAAGCGCCTGCGGAGCGTACCGCAGTATTGCTTCGCGAAATGCCAGGCGCTGACGAAGCTGGTGCTGCCCGGGCACGTGACGTTCGTGGACAACCTGGCCTTTATGCAGGCGGGTATTGAAGATCTGACCTATCCGGCGTCCGTGAAGCAGGTCCGCAACGACATCGGCCTGAGCTCCGGGTTGGAAATGAAGCTGCGCTTTGGCGGCGCGCGTCCCGACGGCATGACGCAGGGGCATTTGAAGCAACGGGACATCTACTGCACCGCGAAATACTATGCGGACTACAGGGATTATCTGCTTCCCCCGCTGTTGAAAATTGACCCGGGCAGCTATACCGGCGGCGAGTACTTCGGCACGCTCAGCACCGGCGACACGCCCGCGGTGCTGAGCGCAAAGTCGATTACGCTGACCGAAGAAAAGCGCTCCGTCACGCTCACCGCTTCGGTGGGCGGCGTCACCAAGGGACTGAGCGTGAAGTGGCACAGCTCGGACAGCAAAAAGGTGGCGGTGTCCCGAAAGGGCAAGGTCACCGCGAAGGCCTTCAGCGGCGGCGCGCTGATCTATGCCGAGGTGAAGTACAAGGGCGCCACCACGCTGGTGTTCTGCCCGGTCAGCATCCGGTATGAAAAGCAGGACCAGATGCTCTTTGGTATGCTGCCCGCCAAGGGCATCAAGCCGAACTACCTGGCCACATGCAGCTTGATCTACAAGGACCAAAACGGGTACGATTGCTACCAGCCGGCGATGTATGTGGAGACGGACAAGAGCAACCGGTATTACAAGGAGCTCGCGGCCCTGACGAAGCAGCTGACCGCGGGCTGCGCCACCGACGAGCAGAAGGCCCGGAAGATACTCGGGTGGGTCAACCAAAATGTCAAATACTCCCTGAGCAGCCTCTGCATCGGCGAAACGCCATCCCAGGTGTACTACGTGTATACCGTTCGGGAGGGCAATTGCCAGGGCTTCAGCAAGCTGGCGGGCTTCATGCTTTCACTGGCGAACATCCCCTGCGGCACGGTGGCCAACGTCGGCCACATGTGGAACATCGCCTGGATCGACGGCAAGTGGATGCTGCTGGACGCCCAGCTCGGCGAGGACGCTTTCAACCACGGGTATTTTTCCGACGCCCTCTACAAAGACATCCAGCGCATCGTATTCGCTCAGGGCGACAGCATCTACATCATCGACCAGGCCGGTCAGATCGTGCAGGCGGGCGTGGGCGTCAACAGCGTGGAGGAGGGCCGCAGCGGCGTGACCAGCGTCACGATCCCGGAATACGTGACCTCGATCAGGGGCGGCTCCTTCCAATTCTGCAAGAACCTGACAAAGGTCACGATCCCCGCCACCGTGAAGACCATCGCGGACGACGCCTTCAAGGGCTGCGACAAGCTGACCATCTACTGCTACAAGAACTCGGTCGCGCACGCATACGCGAAGAAACACAAGATCCCCTTCAAGCTGCTGAAGGGCACGGGAAAGGTGCAGGCGCCGCCGATGGCGCTGGTGCTGCCGCCGGCCATGACCGAGATCGAGAGCGAAGCCTTCGCCAACCTGAAAAGCGCGGAGGCCATCGTGATCCCCGCCTCGGTGACGGCCATCGCCGACGATGCCTTCGCGGGCACGGACGCGGTGCTCGTGGTCGTCGAGGGCAGCTACGCCCAGACCTGGGCCATGGAGCACGGCTTCACCTACGTGACGCAGTGAGCCGCCGCCCTGTCACCGGAACCTTGTCACCGGGACGGTTCTGTTGACAAGAAAACTTGTCAACAGGACCGTCCCGGTGACAAGGTGATGCCGGCTTCTCGTTACTGCTCAGCGTCCCCCTGAAGGACTCCCTCAGTCTGGCCTGGCGGCCAGCCAGCTCCCTCGAAGAGGGAGCCAAAGGGAGCGGCATGTCTCCAAAAGGCTCCCTCCTTGAGGGAGCTGGCACGCGAAGCGTGACTGA
>JAFYBB010000013.1 GCA_017540445.1 Clostridia bacterium
CGCATCGGCATCGATGCGGGGCGGTGGACGTTATTGGGTTTTCGGGGTTTGTCGGTAGGGAGTTGGCAGTATACAGTAATCTGTAAAATGCATACCATGGGACAGCGGGGACAGACACAGCAGAACCGTCCCCAGTGGGACTGACGGCAGTGGTCAGTATTACTCGACCCTGCTCAATTCAACTTTAGTTCCGGTGATTTTCCTGACCATGAACTGATCGCCCAACACGGTCATGCATTCCTGGAGGCTTCCGTACTCCTTCTCAGCGCCGTCAACGACCACCTTCACCGGCCCATCGGCCACCCCGATCAGCGCGTTCAGCGGCAGGCATCCCGGCAGATCGGACAGATAATGTCTATAGTCGCGCACGGTCGCGCCGGCGTCCTCCGCCGCCCTTCGGATCTCACTTCTCCGCTCTTCGCTCATTTCGTCGTCCGCAATGAACACCGTATGGATGCCGAAGTTCCTGATCTGCAGCGGCAGAGACGATATATCCACGATCGGGATCCCATCCAGCGACTTGCCGGTATGCTCATTCCCGGCGATGACCGCAACCTGGAACGGGCTGTTCATCTGCAGATACCTGCTGAACTGCACGCCCGTCTCCCCGGAGCCGATGACGATGGCCGGAATGGTCCACGCGCGCTGCTTCTCATCCCGCTGCTTGCGCGCGTGCAAAAAGCGGTACGCGAACCGGATGGCAGCGATCAACAGGAACTGGAGAAACGCGCCGATCAGGTAGTAGCTCGTCGGCATGCGCCCGACGAACAGCCGCGATCCGGCCACCTGTATCACAGCGGTGATGACATTCGCCAATATGATCCGGTTCATGTCGTCCAACCCGGCATACCGCCACATACCCCCGTAAAGCCCGCAAATGAAGAAGACAAGAATGCAGGCCATCGTGTAGTAGGGCGTGAAGGCCAAGTAGTACTCCCGGAAGTCACCCACGCCGGAGGTGAACCGAAAATGGATATAAAACCGCGTCAAGAGCGCCAGCAAATACGCCCCATTGACCACGATGATATCCAGCAACACGATCCACAGATCGGAACGCAGGCTGGTCCTAATTCTCTTCAGCATAATGACTAATCTCTCCATAGCCAGTGATATCAGGCAGTTTGAAGTCATCCACTTCTGATGATGTCATACCATAAATCAAGCTGCATGTCCAGAGATGTGAACGTTTCTTGCCCTGTCAACAGGCTTTATGCGGCGCTTTACCCGTCGGAAATGTTTGTGACATTCCGTTGACAGCGGGATAGAAGATTGACGGGGGGCGGAAAGTACGGTATAATTGATATGTAGAGTTGGGTTTAATAGGTGTAACAGTCGGCGGACCGGTGGTAGCCATTCCCGCCGAGCGAAGAAGGAAATGGAGGATACGGGCTTGGATAACAACGAACGAAGGGACAACGGGCTGACCATTGAGAAGGACGCCCAGATTCAGGTGCTGGTGAGCAACCCCGGCGGCGACGAGGACACCATCGACCTGGGCCGCGTGTTCCACACGATGAAGCTGCGCTGGCGCCTCTACGCCTGGGTGCTGGTGCTGTGCATGGTCGTGGGCATGTGCGCGCCGCTGGTGCTGTATCAGTTCACCCGGGAGCCGCTGAAGGTCTCCTCCGTGGTGACGCTGAAGTACGAGGTGCCGGACCCCGACCTGACCGCCGCGCAGCTCCTGGCGCTGGACCCGGACGACGAGATCCCGATGGTGCCGGTGGAGGATCTGACCGCGCCGAACGGGATATCACTGGAACAGGTGGCGGACGCCGAGTATGCCATCAAGCGGGAGGAGCTGGACCTGACCCAGATCACCTCCTCCTACGTGCTGCAGAGCGCGCTGGAGGGGATGGTGCTGTCCGAGCCGGTGCAGATCGGCGCGCTGCGCAGGAACATCGGCATCGAGCGCATACTCTCCGAGGAGAGCCGGCGGCAGCAGGAAGTGGCCGCCAGCATGGTGGAGGACAAGAACTCCGGCGCCTATCAGCTGGTGCAGGACCTGCAGCTGAAGTATGAGAACACGTTCGTGGTCTCCCTGGCCAACGGCTTCAGCAACGGGGCCGACGACAAGAAGAAGATCGAGCTGACCGACGCGGAGCTGCGCCAGCTGCTGGACCGCATCCTCACGGCGTACAACGACTACCTGGTGACGACTTACGCGGATACCAAGCTGCCGGACGATGAGATCTCCGTCATCGACACGGAGGGCACCGACATCCTGGAGAGTCTGGACCAGCTGCGCACGGCCACGCAGAACCTGTACGACTACTGCGACGCGAGGTCCAGCGCGGTCAAGGCCTACCGCTCCTGGCAGACGGGCCGCTCGCTGACGGACTGGATGGAGACGCTGGAGACGGTGCGGGAGATCAACGTGGAATACCTGTATTCCTACGTCTACACCAACAGCATCGTCAAGGACAAGAACACGATGGTCACCAGCTACCAGTACCAGCTGCGCGACGCGCAGACTCAGTTGGACGTGGTGAACGAGAACATCGCGACGACCCAGTCCATACTCGACACCTACAAAAACGACGAGATCTTCGTGTCGATGGAGGAGAGCGACGCGGCGAAGTCGACCAAGACGACGACGGATTATTACAACGCGTTGATCCTCCAGCAGTCCGACAACTACGCGGAAGCCATGGCACTCGAGGCGAAGATCGTGGACCTGCAGGACAAGATCGACAGCCTGGGCAACGTGACAAGCTGGGCCGCCTACGAGGCCGAAAAGTCGAACATCGAAGAGGCGAACAGGGAGCTGCAGGTCGCCATCGACGCCTCCCTCGCGGTGTACAATTCCATCCGCGCGCACATGGAGGAGCTGATGGCGCAGCCGCTGTACACGACCTACGCGGCCCACAGCGCGGCGCTCGGCAAGACCGACAGCTTCCTGAAGGCATCGATGAAGAACATGATCATCGGCCTGGTGGCCGGCGCGGTGATCGGCTGCGGGCTGTGGTTCCTGAGCGGCCTCGCGCCGGAGTTCTCGCGCAAGCGGGAGGACGAAAAGGAGAAGGCGACCTCGGACAGGGACGCGGCGAATGCGGGAAAGGAGGCGGCTGAACAATGAAGCGGACGAAGCAGAGCGGCAAGACCCATTGGCTGAGAAACACGATCATCGTGCTGCTGATTTGCGGCGTCGCGGGGATGATCCTGGCGGCGGTGCAGTTTACCCGCCATCCCGACCGCACCAGCGCTTCGGCGGCGCTGCAGTTCAGCTTTGACGGCGCCGCGGAGGGCAACAGCCCCGACGGCAACCCGTTCACCGTGGCCGCGCTGAGCTCGGACGAGGTGCTGGAGGCGGCGCTGAAGGCCTCCGGCATGGGCGACAAATACACCGCGGACCAGCTCCGGGAGAACCTGGTGGTGGCCGGAAGCTATCCGGAAAACCTGGTGGAGCAGGTGATGAGCTACGAATCGCTGATGAGCTTCACGGCCAACCGCGAGCTGACGGTGACCGAATACCACCCCACGCTGTTCACCGTGACGCTGTACAACGACTTTGACAGCGGCATCTCCGGGGCGGACCTGGAGGGCCTGCTCGCCAACATCCTCACCGCGTTCCGCGCGTATTTCGCGAACAACTACGCGCTGGGGCTGGACTGGCTGGACGACGCCATCTACGACCTGGAAAACTACGACTATCCGCAGCAGCTGGAGGTCATACAGGAGGTCATCGCCCAGCAGGCGCGCTACGCTCAGCAGATGTATGAGGAACAGCCCACTTTCCGCGTGAACGGGCAGGGCTTCAACGACATCTACGTGCGCATGAACAACCTGATCGACAGCGACATCGCCCGGCTGAACGCCGGCATCACGATCAACGCGCTGACGCGCAACACCGCCAGGCTGATGACGCAGTATCAGTTCGAGATCCGGGACCTGACGAACCAGCAGGAGAAGAAGAAAACACAGCTGGAGCGCATGGACAAGCTGATCGAATCCTACGACAAGAACGAGATCATCTACCTGAGCACCTCGGATTCGCTGACGAAGATCGACGGCAACTCGTCGGAGACCTACGACGCGCTGGTGAGGGCGCGCAAGGCGGTCTCGGACGACATCACCGAGATCGGTTCGAAGATCGCGACATACCAGCTCAAGCTGGCCGACCTGATGAAGCAGAGCGATCAGAAGGTCGCGACCGCCGCCAAGACAGACTCGACCGAGCAGGCGCAGGACGGCGCGCAGACCGAGACCGCGTCGGTGGAGGAGATCCAGGCGCTGACGGACGAGGAGATCGCCGCGGCGGCGGAGGCCGCCGAGGAGGCCTCCAAGCGCCAGATCGCCGCGCTGGACAAGAGCATCGCCGCGCTGATCGAAAAGCGCACGGCCGTGACGGACAGCTTCCGGGCGCTGCTCAAGGCCTACGAGGAGCAGCAGATCAACGAGCAGACGGTGAGCGCGTTCAACTACCGCTATGATACGCCCAAGCTGCTGTCGGGCGCCTTCATCAAGCGCGTCATCAAGACCGCCGGCCCGATCTGCGCGGTGGGATTCATGATCTGCATGATCCTGCTCATCTGCAGCCGGCGCAAGGAAGATCGGGATTGACGGACAGCCCGTTGCCGACCCACACCGCCCCGCATCGACATCGACGCGGGGCGGTGTTCTGCCCGCGCACATAAAAGCCGGTCCTTTGCCTGACGCGCTGTCGGACAGAGGACCGGTCTGCGCCAAGGCTCGCCTCAGCGCCGGGTGGGTCAGAAGCGGGAGCCGCCGCTCATCTGGCGCTCCTGCGCCTCGATCATCTTCTTGACCATGTTGCCGCCGATGTGGCCGGCATCCTTGGAGGACAGGTTGCCGTTATAGCCCTGGTTCAGGGTGATGCCCAGCTCGTTGGCCACCTCGTGCTTCATGTTGTACATCGCTTCGCGCGCTTCCGGGACGTTGATCTGGTTGTTGCTGTTGTTCGCCATTTTGAATGACCCCTTTCATATTGCTTTGACCGCGCGGCGTTCGCCGTTCAGTCTGCTTCTATTTTGACCGGAGCCGCCGCGATTACACTGGAAATCGTCCACTGGCATTCAATTCAAAAATTGTCACCGGCTGCCACGCAAAAAAAGACCACCGGCATGGCCGATGGTCTTTGGGGATGCATTGCGCTTATTCTTCTGCGGGCTGCAGTATGAACTCCATGGAATCGGAGAACGTGACCATCATGGACATGTTGCCGTCCTCCAGCAGCTGCGCGGTGAGGCCGGCGAGCAGCGCGTTCTCGGGATCCTCGACGGCGTAGGTCAGCGCGCCGTCGGCAAACGTGGCTTCGATCGCCTCGCTCGGGAACAGTATGCCGTCCAGCGTGATGGTCGTGCCCTCAATGGCCGCGGTGAAATCCAGGCCCAGGGCGGCGGCGTCCATGTAGATGCCTTCGGTGCCGATCTTCGCGGAAACCCACTTGCCGGCGTAGTCCTCGACGGCGGCGTCCGCCTTCGGGGCGGCGGGCACGTACACCTCGACCTCGACCTTCTCGCGGCCAAAGACCATCTTCTGGCCGTCGCTCTCGCCGATCAGGGCGCCGTCCTCCAGCGTCATGGCCATCGTGGAATCGTCGATCGTCACATTGACGTGGTCGCCGTCGATCTCCCAGACGCCATCCTTCGTCTCGTTCTCGGCGCCCATGGCGGTCGTCCCGGCCGCGGTGCCGTCCTCCTTCAGCTCGATGGACATTTCAATGCCGAAGGTGGCGGGGCTGTAGGACTCACCCTCCGCCTCCATGGCGTTCAGGTACCACACGCCGGCGTAGTCGGCGGCCTCGGCCAGCGCCGCGGCGGACAGCAGCATCGCCAGCGCGATCACGATTGCAAACAGCTTCTTCATCGGTTTTTCCTCCTTGTTCAGGGTTCTGTCCCTGCATTGATGACGGAACGCGCCAACGATCATACGCGTTACCATGCTGTCATTATATCACATCCGGCGCGCAAACGCCACTCATTTCCGGCGTCGGCAGGATTTTAACATCCCCGTCAGTTGATCGCCACGTCCTTCAGGCGCTCGGCGAAGCGCTGCTGTGCCAGCGCGATCACCGTCCGGCTGTCGGGGGCGTCGGGATGGGCCATCAGCGACCGCGCCTCGTCGTGGGTCAGCTTCAACAGCTCCGCGTCCCCCGCCAGGCTGCCGATGCCGCCGCTCAGCGTGCCGGACTGCCGGGTGCCGAACAGCTCGCCCGGGCCCCGCAGCTCCATGTCCTTCCGGGCGATTTTGAACCCGTCCGTGGTCGAGGCCAGGAACTTCAGCCGGGGGTTGGGCTCGGCCATCAAAAAGCACCAGGAGGCGTGCGCGCCCCGGCCCACGCGGCCCCGCAGCTGGTGCAGCTGGGCCAGGCCGAAGCGCTCGGCGTTTTCGATGACCATCACCGTGGCGTTGGGCACGTTCACGCCCACCTCGATCACCGTGGTGGACACCAGCACGTCCGCCTCGCCGGCGCGAAAGCGCTCCAGCGCGGCGTCCTTGTCGGCGCTCTTCATCCGCCCGTGCACCAGCTCGATGCGCATTTCCGGCAGGCGGTTCGTCCGCAGGTCCTCGTACACGGCCTCGGCGGGCAGCGCCTCCACCGCCTCGGATTCCTCCACCAGCGGGCAGACGAAGTACACCTGGCGGCCCTTCTGGACCTCCTGGCGTAAAAAGCCGTACATGGCCTCCCGCTTCGCCTCGGGCACGATGCGGGTGGACACCGGCGTCCGGCCCGGGGGCAGCTCGTCCACGATGGAGATGTCCAGATCGCCGTACAGGATCAGCGAAAGCGTCCTCGGGATCGGCGTGGCCGACATGACCAGCACGTTGGGGGCGTCGCCCTTCTCCGACAACAGCGTGCGCTGGCGCACGCCGAAGCGGTGCTGCTCGTCGGTGACCACCAGCCCCAGGCGGCGGTATGCCACGCCCTCGGTGATCAGCGCGTGGGTACCGATCACCGCGTCCCAGTCCCCCGCGGCGATGGCCTCGTGGGCCAGCCGGTGCTGCTTGGGCGTCAGGCTGCCCACCAGCAGGCCGATCTTCATGCCCATCGGCTCCAACAGCCGCAGGGCGGCCTCGTAGTGCTGGCGCGCCAGCACCTCGGTGGGCGCCATCAGCGCCGACTGCCAGCCGCCGGCGTGGCTGAGCGCCATGGCCGCGAAGGCGATGGCCGTCTTGCCGCTGCCCACGTCGCCCTGCACCATGCGGGCCATGGCCCGCTCGGAGCGCAGGTCCGCCGCCACCTCCATGAGCACCCGGCGCTGGGCCGCGGTGGGCTCGAAGGGCAGGCGGCTCCAGAAGGCCTCGGCCGCGCCGTCGTCAAAGGCGATCTTAACCCCGCTTCGCCCGCTGCTGCGGAACAGCCGCAGGGCGATCTGGTACAGCAGCAGCTCCTCGAAGGCGATGCGCCGGCGCGCCGCCTCCAGCGCCTCGGGGCTGTCCGGGAAGTGGGCGTTGCGCATGGCGAAGTTGCGCTCGCAGAGCCCGTAGCGCCGCCGCATGGCCTCCGGAAGCTCGTCCGGCCACTGGCCCTCGCACAGCTTCAGCGCCGCCTCCACGCTCTGGCGCAGCGCCTTCGGGGGGATGCCGGGGATGCTGCGGTATACCGGGATCAGCCCCTGGGCCTGCTCGATGGCGGGACTCACCAGCGACAGGTACCCCTGCCGGTACTCCGCCTTGCCGTACAGCAGCAGTTCCCGCCCCGCCGGCATCTGCTTTTTCAGCCAGGGCTGGTTGTACCAGACGGCCTGTATGGTGTCGGTGTCGTCGGTGACGTAGACCTTGGTGATCAGCAGCCGCTTCGCCCGGCGCTCCGAGACCTCCCCCGCCACGCGCACCCGCACGGCGGCGGCCTCCCCCGGCTTCAGCATGGCCAGCGGCACCGGGTTCGACAGGTCCCGGTACTCCCGGGGCAGAAACATGGTCAATTCCCGCACCGTGCGAATCCCCGCCGCCTCA
>JAFYBB010000151.1 GCA_017540445.1 Clostridia bacterium
AGCGCATCTGCAAGTCCAACATCTGCCAGTTCGAGGGCTGGGAGGGCGACGAGGACGACATCGACCTGGTCAAGGCCAACACCAACGTGATGCAGGGCAGCAACGACACCATGGTGCAGCTGCTGGATTACGTGAAGCACCACGACATGAACACCGACGAGGCCTACCGCGTGCTGGACAGCGCCATCGACATTCAGAATTACATCGAGTACATGGCGGTGGAGATGTACACCGGCAACACCGACACGCTGAACGTGAAGCGCTACCGCAACCCGAAGAAGGACGGCAAGTGGAAGTGGGTGCTGTTTGACCTGGACTGGGCCTTCACGGTGGACACCAACTCCCCCCAGCGCTGGCTGACGCCGGGCGGCATGGGCAACAAGAACCGCACCGACAACACGCTGTTCATCGCCTGCATGAAGAACGCCACCTTCGCCGACCGGTTCCTGACCTACCTGGGCGAAAAGATGGCCACCACCTACACCTACGAGAACATCAAGCGCATGGCCGAGGAGTTCTACGCCGCCATCGAGCCGCTGATGCCGGAGCACTACGCCCGCTGGGACTTCACCGAGTCCAAGCACAAGAGTGAGATCCGCAAGTTCCTGCGCTACGGCGAGGAGCGCCCGATGCGCATGCTCCAGTTCATCAAGTACAACAAGTACCTGCCGCTGACCCAGCAGCAGATGGAGCATTACTTCGGCGACGTGATGGAGCAGCAGGGCGTGACGTATGAGGAGATTAAGAAGCCGTGATAGGGAGTAGGGAGTAGGGAGTAGGGAGTAGGGAGTAGGGAGTAGGGAGTAGGGAGTAGGGAGTAGGGAGTAGGAGAAACGGGGAGAGTGCTTATGCAGCAGAAGAGAAACGCGTTGCCGGCGCGGCACGAGCTGAAATACTTCATCAATCCCGCGGAGCTGAAGGCGCTTCGGGCGCGGTTGAGGGGCGCGCTTGCGATGGACCGGCACTGCGAGGGCGGCCGGCCCTACGCGATCCGCTCGCTGTACTTCGACGACATCGGCGATTCGGCGCTGTTTGAGAAGCAGGCGGGCGTGATGCACCGCGACAAGTACCGCATCCGCATCTACAACCTGTCGGACAAGGCCATCTTCCTGGAGCGCAAGCGCAAGGCCGGCGACCTGATCCAGAAGTCCAGCGTGCAGATCACCCGCCGGCTGTGCGACCAGCTGATCGACGGCAATCCCGCGGGGCTGTACAAGGCGAACAGCCCGCTGCTGCAGGACATGTACGTGCAGATGCGCACGCGGCTCTTGCGCCCCAGGGTGATCGTGGACTACGCCCGCGAGGCCTACGTCCACCCGGCGGAGGAGGTGCGCATCACCTTCGACCTGGCCCTGCGCTCGGGCCTGTTCAGCCGGGACCTGTTCAACCCCAATTTGCCCACCGTGTGCCCCCACGACCGGAACGTGGAGATACTGGAGGTCAAGTTCAACGACTATCTGCCCGACTACATCGCCGCGCTGCTGGGCGGCGTGGACGCCGAGCGCAGCGCCGTATCGAAGTACATACTCTGCCGAAGGTATGAGCCCTGAACGCGAAATCCTTTCAATATATATACCAACGACGACAGGAGGAACCGCCCATGAACAGCTTCTTTTCCAACCTCTTCAGCTCCCAGACCATCACACCGGCTTCTTTCCCGACGATACTGCTCTCGCTGGCCCTGGCGCTGGGCGCGGGCCTGTTCATCGCCTGGATCTACCGGCGCAACTACCGCGGCGTGATGTATTCCAACAACTTCACCCTCACGCTGGTGATGATGACGCTGGTCACCTGCCCGGTGGTCATGTGCATCCGCGAATCGATACAGCTGTCCATGGGCATGGTGGGCGCGCTGTCCATCGTGCGCTTCCGCACCGCCGTGAAGGACCCGCTGGACACCGCCTACATGTTCTGGGCCCTGACGATGGGCATACTGCTGGGCGCGGGCCAGTTCTTCCTGACCGCCTGCGCGGTGGTGGGCATCGGGCTGCTGTTGACGCTGCTGACCCACATGCAGGCCAAGGGGCTGAACAGCTACCTGCTGGTGGTGCGCATGTCCGACGATTCCGAGCGCCAGGTGAACCAGCTGGTGAACGGCCTGAAGGTGCAGCAGCTGAAGAGCAAGACCGTCACCGCCAGCGGCATCGAGGCCACCTACGAGGTGCGCGCGGACAAGCCCGACGCCCTGCTGAACAAGCTGCGCGGCCTGCCCGGCGTGTACGACGCCACGCTGGTCGCCTATTCCGGGGAAGCGGTGTAGGCGTGAAAGGTGGAATTCTGATTGACTGAGTACAACAGGCCGCAACGCCCCGCGCCGCCCCGCGCCCCGCAGGCACCACAGCCCGCCGCGCCGGCGCGCCCCGCGGCGAAGCCGAGGCGCACGCCCATCGGCCCGCCCTACGGCAAACTGCCCAGGGGCTTTGTGCCGCTGGCGATCGTCTGCGCGGCGATCATCATGCTGGGGCTGGCGCTGCAGGGCGCGATGCCGGGCGGCTTTGCGCTGAAGGCGCGCAAGATCGCCGCCGAAAGCCAGAGCGTGCGGATCAGCGAGATCCACGGGGACGGCCCGATCCGCCTGAACGAGATCATGACCGCCAACGGCGGCGTGATGGTGGACGCCTCCGGCGCCACGCCGGACTGGGTGGAGGTGGCCAACGTCGGCAACCGGCCGGTGAACCTGAAGGGCTACGTGCTGGCCCGCAGCGCCAAGGCGGGCAACGTATTCATGTTCCCCGACGCCATACTCCAGCCGGGCGAGTGCGCCATCGTCTACGCCGACGGTACGCTGCAGGGCGAGCTGGGCGAGGAGCTGCACGCGCCGTTTAGGCTGTCCTCCACGGGGGACGTGCTGATGCTGTTCAACGCCGCCGACGTGGCGGTGGACACCGTGAACATCCCCCAGCTGTCCGACGATGCGGTCTACGCCCGCGTGGACCGGGATACCTGGACCGTCTCCGCCCAGACCACCCCCGGCCTTCTGAACACCGAGGAGAACTACCGCGTGCTGACCAGCGTGGTGCAGGATTCGCCGGTGAAGCTGTGGGAGATCGTGGCGTCGAACACGAAGTACGCCCCGGACGAGAGCGGCGTGTTCCACGACTACGTGGTGCTGTGCAACACCTCCGAGGGCGACGTGGACATCGGCGGCTGGTACCTGTCGGACAAGCCGAAGCTGCCCCGGCTGTGGCGCTTCCCCCAGGGCGCGTCCATCCCCGGCGGCGGCACGCTGCTGGTGTACTGCTCGGGCCTGAACCGGGTGGAGGACGTTTCCCGGCTGCACACCAGCTTCAAGCTCTCCACCGAGGGCGAGACGCTGACGCTGTCAAACGCCAAGGGCCAGCCCGTGGACACTGTGACCTACGACCTGCTGCGCACCGACACCGCGTATCTGCGCGGTGACGACGGCGGGTGGAGCGTGGGGGAACCGAGGGGAAGTTAGGAATGAGGAATGAGGAATTAGGAATTGAGAATGCATCAATTCCTGCATAACTTATAATAATACGCAAAAGGACATTCACATGAGAAATGAGAAGCCACCTGCGGGCAGCGGGTGGTTTTTTCATTTGATCTGTTAAATTTTGGAATTTGGTCGGGTTTTTGGCGGGAAAACGGATGAAACCGCGGCCCGCGGGGCTTGACATTCAAAAATAGTTGTGATATAGTCTTATATTGCGTTAGTATGGACCAAAAGCCGCTTGCGCAGCCAAAAGCCCGAAAACACGGGCATTTTGAGGGAAACCGGGGTTTCAAAGTGAACCGAAAATTCACACAGAAGCCCATGTTTAACCCAAAATTAGCAATCGTGTTTTCGAGGGCGCGGACTGCGCGCCGCGGGCCGGAAGACGCGCGGCACGACGACGAAGAATAGGGGTGATTAAGGGTATGGCTCATCCGATGCAAATGGGCAAACGCACGCGCATGTGCTTTGCGCGCATTGAAGAGGCGCTGGCAGTACCTGATCTGATCGAGGTTCAGAAGAAATCCTACGAACACTTTCTGAAGGAGGGCCTTCGCGAGGTGCTGGCGGACGTTTCGCCGATCACCGACTACAGCGAGAGCCTGATACTGGAGTTCACGGATTATTCCCTGGACGACAAGCCGAAGTACACCGTGGACAAGTGCAAGGAGCGCGACACCACCTACGCCGCGCCGCTGAAGGTCACGGTGCGCCTGACCAACCGGGATACCCATGAGATCAAGGAGTCCGAGGTGTTCATGGGCGACTTCCCGCTGATGACCGAGCACGGCACGTTCATCATCAACGGCGCCGAGCGCGTCATCGTGTCCCAGCTGGTCCGCTCTCCGGGCGTGTACTACTCCAAGGCCATCGACAAGACGGGCGCGTTCCTGTTCTCCGCCCAGATGATACCGAACCGCGGCGCGTGGATCGAGTACGAGACCGATTCCAACGGCGTGGTGTTCGCGCGCATCGACCGCGCCCGCAAGCTGCCGGTGACGGTGCTGCTGCGCGCCATGGGCATCGAGTCCGACGAGGAGATCACCCGCATGTTCGGCGAGGACGAGCACGTCACCGCCACCATCACCCGCGACGCGCCCTCGGTGAACGAAAAGGGCGAGCTGCGCTACAAGTCCCGCAAGGACCAGGCGCTCATCGAGATCTACAACAAGCTGCGCCCGGGCGAGCCGCCGTCGGTGGATTCCGCCACCAATCTGATCAACTCCCTGTTCTTCGACCCCAAGCGCTACGACCTGGCCCACGTGGGCCGCTACAAATACAACAAAAAGCTGGCGCTGGCCCTGCGCCTGTACAACCAGGTCCCGGTGGAGGACGTGGTGCATCCCTACACCGGCGAGGTCATCGCGCCCGCCGGCGAGGCGCTCACCCGCGCGGTGGCCGAGGCCATCCAGAATTCCGGCGTGAACATGGTTCGCGTGCGCGCGGGCGAGAGCGAGATGAACATCATCGGCAACAACTTCGCCTTCTTCCGCCCCTTCATGGAGGGCTACGACCCCGAGCTGCTCAGGCAGTACGACGAGGACGCCGTGCGCTTCTCCGAGCGGGTGCACGTGCCCACGCTGGTGAGCGTGCTGGAGCGCGTGAAGGAAGACGGCGCGCCGCTGAACCAGGCCCTGAAGGAGGCCGCGAAGGACCTGATGCCCAAGCACGTGCTGGTGGACGACATCATCGCCTCCGTGTCCTATCAGTTCGGCCTGTTCTACGGCATCGGCGACGTGGACGACATCGACCACCTGGGCAACCGCCGCCTGCGCAGCGTGGGCGAGCTGCTGCAGAACCAGATTCGCGTGGGCATGTCCCGCCTGGAGCGCGTGGTCAAGGAGCGCATGGCCATACAGGACATCGACAAGGTGCGCCCTCAGGACCTGATCAACATCCGCCCGGTGAGCGCCGCCATCAAGGAGTTCTTCGGCAGCTCCCAGCTGAGCCAGTTCATGGACCAGCCCAACCCGCTGGCCGAGCTGACCCACAAGCGCCGCCTGTCGGCCCTGGGTCCCGGCGGCCTGAACCGCGAGCGCGCGAGCTTCGCTGTCCGCGACGTGCACTACAGCCACTACAGCCGCATCTGCCCCATCGAGACGCCTGAAGGTCCGAACATTGGCCTGATCGGCTCGCTGGCCACCTATGCGCGCATCAACGAATACGGCTTTATCGAGGCGCCCTACCGCAAGATCGACAAGGCCGCCGGCAAGGTCACCGACCAGATCGACTACATGACCGCCGACGAGGAGGACCAGTACATCATCGCCCAGGCCAACGAGCCGCTGGACGACGAGGGCCGCTTCGTGAACGAGCGCGTCACCGTGCGCCGCAAGGACGAGATCATCCAGGTGGAGCGCGACCGCGTGGACTACGTGGACGTGTCCCCCCGCCAGCTGATCTCCGTGGCCACCGGCATGATACCGTTCCTGGAGAACGACGACGCCAACCGCGCCCTGATGGGCTCCAACATGCAGCGCCAGGCGGTGCCGCTGCTCAAGCCCGAGGCCCCGCTGGTCGCCACCGGCATCGAGTACAAGGCCGCGTGCGACTCCGGCGTGGTGCTGCTGGCCCGCGAGGACGGCGTGGTCACCCGCGTGACCGCCGACGAGATCGTCATCCGCGGCGAGGACGGCGTGGACCAGGTCTACAAGCTGCAGAAGTTCGCCCGCTCCAACCAGGGCACCTGCATCAACCAGCATCCCATCGTCACCGAGGGCGAGGCCGTCAAGAAGCGCCAGCCCATCGCCGACGGCCCCTCCACCGACCAGGGCGAGATCTCCCTGGGCCGCAACGCGCTGATCGGCTTCATGACCTGGGAGGGCTACAACTACGAGGACGCCGTGCTGCTGTCCGAGCGCCTCGTGAAGGAAGACATGTACACCTCGATCCACATCGAGGAGTATGAATCCGAGGCCCGCGACACCAAGCTGGGCCCGGAGGAGATCACCCGCGACATCCCCGGCGTCGGCGAGGACGCCCTCAGGGACCTGGACGAGCGCGGCATCATCCGCATCGGCGCCGAGGTCCGGGCCAACGACATTCTGGTCGGCAAGGTCACCCCGAAGGGCGAGACCGAGCTGACCGCCGAGGAGCGCCTGCTGCGCGCCATCTTCGGCGACAAGGCGCGCGAGGTGCGCGATACCTCGCTGCGCGTGCCCCACGGCGAATTCGGCATCATCGTCGACGTCAAGATATTCACCCGCGAGAACCGCGACGAGCTCTCTCCCGGCGTCAATCAGATGGTGCGCGTGTACATCGCCCAGAAGCGCAAGATACAGGTGGGCGACAAGATGGCCGGCCGCCACGGCAACAAGGGCGTCGTGTCCAGGGTGCTGCCCGAGGAGGACATGCCCTTCCTGGCCGACGGCACGCCGCTGGACATCGTGCTGAACCCGCTGGGCGTGCCCTCCCGAATGAACATCGGCCAGGTGCTGGAGGTCCACCTCGGGCTGGCCGCCAAGGCCCTGGGCTGGCACGTCGCCACCCCGGTGTTCGACGGCGCGCGGGACGACGACATCAACGACATGCTGGACAAGGCGGCCCAGGCCGAGGACGGCCCGCTGTTCGACGAGGTCGGGCATCCCACCATCCAGTTCAGCAAGATCGGCATCAACCGCACCGGCAAGCTGTGGGTGTACGACGGCCGCACCGGCGACCGCTTCGACAACCCGGTCACCGTGGGCTACATGTACTACCTGAAGCTGCACCACCTGGTGGACGACAAGATTCACGCCCGCTCCACCGGCCCCTACAGCCTGGTGACCCAGCAGCCCCTGGGCGGCAAGGCCCAGTTCGGCGGCCAGCGCTTCGGCGAGATGGAGGTGTGGGCCCTGGAGGCCTACGGCGCCAGCCATGTGCTGCAGGAGATACTGACGGTCAAGTCGGACGATACCATCGGCCGCGTGAAGACCTACGAGGCCATCGTGAAGGGCGAGAACATCCCCGATCCGGGCGTGCCGGAGTCCTTCAAGGTGCTGATCAAGGAGCTGCAGTCCCTGGCCCTGGACATCAAGGTGCTTTCCGAGGACAAGCAGGAGATCGAGATCCGCGAGCTGGAGGACGACATCTACGCCACCGAGAGCGAGTTCAAGGACGAGCTCGGCCCGATCATCCCGCCGGAGGCCATGACCGAGGAAGAGGAAGCCGTCGTGGAAGACTTCGACTTCGACGACCTCGACCTGGGCGGAGACGACGACCTGTTGGACGACGACTTTTAATCGCTGATGTGAAAGAAAGGAGAGAGCTCCTTGTTTGAATTGACAAATCTGGATTCCATACAAATCGGTCTGGCGTCGCCGGAGAAGATTCGCAAGTGGTCCCACGGCGAGGTCACCAAGGCGGAAACCATCAACTATCGCACGCTGAAGCCGGAGCGCGACGGCCTGTTCTGCGAGCGCATCTTCGGGCCCACCAAGGACTGGGAGTGCAACTGCGGCAAGTACAAGCGCACCCGCTTCAAGGGCGTCATCTGCGACAAGTGCGGCGTCGAGGTCACCAAGGCCAAGGTGCGCCGCGAGCGCATGGGCCACATCGAGCTGGCCGCGCCCGTGTCCCACATCTGGTACTTCAAGGGCATTCCCAGCCGCATCGGAACGCTGTTGAACATCAGCCCCCGCGCGCTGGAGCAGGTGCTGTACTTCGCCAGCTACATCGTGCTGGACCCGGGCGACCCCAACGTGTCCAAGCTCCAGCAGAACCAGCTGCTCACCGAGGCCGAGTACCAGCAGAAGAAGCAGCAGGCCGCCGAGGTCGGCTTCGAGTTCCGCGTGGGCATCGGCGCCGAGGCCGTGCGGGAGATGCTGCAGAACGTGGACCTGGAGGAGCTGAACGACCAGCTGCGCCGGGAGCTGCAGGAGCTGTCCGAGAAGGAGACCAAGCGCAACACCGAGGGCCAGAAGCGCCAGCGGATCATCAAGCGCCTGGAGGTCGTGGAGGCCTTCCGCCAGAGCGGCAACAAGCCCGAGTGGATGATACTGGACGTGGTGCCGGTCATCCCGCCGGAGCTGCGCCCGATGGTGCAGCTGGACGGCGGCCGCTTCGCCACCGCCGATCTGAACGACCTGTACCGCCGCGTGATCAACCGCAACAACCGCCTGAAGCGGATGCTGGAGATGAACGCCCCGGACATCATCGTGCGCAACGAGAAGCGCATGCTCCAGGAGGCCGTGGACGCCCTGATCGACAACGGCCGCCGCGGCCGCGCCGTGACGGGCCCCGGCAACCGCGCCTTAAAGTCCCTGTCCGACATGCTCAAGGGCAAGCAGGGGCGGTTCCGCCAGAACCTGCTGGGCAAGCGCGTGGACTATTCCGGCCGTTCGGTCATCGTGGTCGGCCCGAGCCTGAAGCTGTATCAGTGCGGCCT
>JAFYBB010000152.1 GCA_017540445.1 Clostridia bacterium
CAGATTAAGTATGGCGAGGACGCCCGCAAGGCGCTGCAGACCGGCATCGACGCGCTGGCCGATACCGTAAAGATCACCCTGGGCCCCAAGGGCCGCAACGTGGTGCTGGACAAGAAGTTCGGCGCGCCGCTGATCACCAACGACGGCGTGACCATCGCCAAGGAGATCGAGCTGGAGGACCCCTTTGAGAACATGGGCGCCCAGCTGGTGCGCGAGGTCAGCGTGAAGACCAACGACGTGGCCGGCGACGGCACCACCACCGCCACCCTGCTGGCCCAGAGCATCGTGCACGAGGGCCTGAAGAACGTGGCCGCCGGCGCGAACCCGATGATCCTGAAGAAGGGCATCGAGATGGCCACCGACACCGCCGTGCAGAGCCTGATCGCCCAGTCCAAGCCCATCGAGGGCAAGAACGAGATCGCCCAGGTCGCGGCGATTTCCTCCAGCGACGAGACCGTCGGCGAGCTGATCGCGGACGCGATGGAGAAGGTCGGCAAGGACGGCGTCATCACCGTCGAAGAGTCCAAGACCATGAAGACCGAGCTGAACATCGTCGAGGGCATGCAGTTTGACCGCGGTTACGCTTCCTCTTATATGTGCACCGACATGGAGAAGATGGAAGCCGTGCTGGACAACCCGCTGATCCTGATCACCGACAAGAAGATCTCCAACATCCAGGAGATCATCGGCCTGCTGGAGCAGGTGGTGCAGCAGGGCAAGAAGCTGCTGATCATCGCCGAGGATGTCGAGGGCGAGGCCCTGGCCACCCTGGTGCTGAACAAGCTGCGCGGCACGTTCACCTGCGTGGCCGTGAAGGCCCCCGGCTTCGGCGACCGCCGCAAGGCCATGCTGCAGGATATCGCCATCCTGACCGGCGGCCAGGTGATCACCGAGGAGCTGGGCCTGGAGCTGAAGGAGGCCACCATCGACATGCTGGGCTCCGCGCGCCAGGTGAAGATCGACAAGGAGAACACCGTGATCGTCGAGGGCGCCGGTGATTCCGACGAGATCAAGGCCCGCATCGCCTCCATCCGCAGCCAGATCGAGGACACCACCTCCGATTACGACCGCGAGAAGCTGCAGGAGCGGCTGGCCAAGCTGTCCGGCGGCGTGGCCGTCATCAACGTGGGCGCCGCCACCGAGGTGGAGATGAAGGAGCGCAAGCTGCGCATCGAGGACGCCCTGGCCGCCACCCGCGCGGCCGTCGAAGAGGGCATCGTCCCCGGCGGCGGCACCGCGCTGATCAACGCCAGCAAGTCCGTGGCCAAGCTGGTCACCGAGACCGCCGGCGACGTGAAGACCGGCGTGCAGATCGTGCTGCGCGCGCTGGAGGAGCCCGTCCGCCAGATCGCCAAGAACGCCGGCGTCGAGGGCAGCCTGATCGTCGAGAAGATCAAGGGCCGCAAGTCCGCCACCTTCGGCTATGACGCCGCGAAGGACGAGTACGCCGACATGATGGAGCGCGGCATCGCCGATCCCACCAAGGTCGCCCGCTGCGCCCTGCAGAACGCCGCGTCCGTGGCCGCGATGGTGCTGACCACCGAGTCGCTGGTCACCGACATCCCCGCGCCCGAGCCGGCGGCCCCCGCCGCCAACCCCGGCATGGGCGGCATGTATTGATCCGCCCCCAAGGTCCACAAACCCCGGCAGCCCGGTCTACGAAACCGGGCTGCCCTTTTTACGCGTTTCCATCATTAAATTACTTTAAATCTCTTGAAAAACTCAAATTAATATGATAGTATTTGAGTAACTCTATCTGTGTTTTCTCGCGAGCTCTCCCGACACGCAGCCATGACGAACGAGGCGCTGCTTCGTCCACGCAAGGGAGTGTGGTTTTATGAAATACATCCCCATAGAACGGGTAGACACCGGCCGGACCGGCTACCAGCAGCAGGTGAAGGAGACCAACATCAAGCACATCTTCGACCTGGTGCGGTTCGGCAGGTGCAAGTCCCGGGCCGAGATCGTGCGCTGCATGAACCTGAGCGCCACCAGCGTGTCGGTGCTGGTGGAGGAACTGATGTCCCGCGGCCTGATCGAGGAGGTCGGGCCCACGCAGACCGCCATGCCGGGCCGCCGCCCCATCAGCCTGCGGCTGAACAGCGAGGCGCGGCAGATGGCCACCTTCGCCCTGTCCCGCGACGGCGTGCGCTTCTGCCTGCTGAACCTGGATTGCCAGGTCATCGAGAGCCGCACGTACCCGCTGAGCATCGAGGGCCTGACGGACGCGGAGGCCGGCGAAGCCTACGTCCGCCTGTTCGAGCAGGTTCTGGAGCGCCGCTCCCAGCGCTTCGACAGGGCGCGCGCGCTGATGATCGGCATCTGCTTCCCGGGCGTGTTCCTGGAGGCCAGAAAGACCTACAGCTCCGGAACGGAGCTGAACGTGAACATCCCCGAGGGCATCTTCGAGGACTTCGGAAGGCGCATGGGCCTGCCGCTGTGCGTGTTCAACAGCACCCGCTGCATGGCCTACGCGGAAAAGCGCTTGCTGGACGCCCGCAACCCCGACGCCCCCGAGACGGAATACATGCTCTACGCGGACATCCACAAGGGCATCAACTGCGCCATCGTCGCCAAGGGCAGCATCTACAACGGGCCGTACAACATCTCCGGGCTGCTGGGCCACTTCACCATCGACTATCAGGGCAAGCCCTGCCCCTGCGGCAACCGCGGCTGCCTGGAGCGCTATGTCAATCAGGACGCGCTGCTCGAGGACGCGCAAAAGGCCTGCCTCGAGGCGGGCACTCAGCCGCCGGCAAAC
>JAFYBB010000153.1 GCA_017540445.1 Clostridia bacterium
GCCACCTCCCGCACGTAGGTGACGGCCCGGCGCGCCGTTGCGGAGAAGCGCAGCGCGTCCCTCCCCAGCATCAGCGTCAGGAAGTTGGGCCGGTTCGCCGCGCCGTGCAGCGGCATGTCGTACATCCAGGTGGCCCGCAGCAGCACCGCGTCCGGGTTGACGCCCAGCACGGCCCGCTCCATCTCCAGCTTGTGCCGGGCGTACAGGTTCACCGGCGCCTCATCCCCCTCGGCGTAGGGCCCCTCGCCCGGCGCGCCGCCGTAGACCTGGTCGGTGCTGAACAGCGCGCACTTGACGCCCGTCTCGGCGATCCAGACCGGTATCTCCACATTGGCCCGATACGACGCCTCCGGATTCGCGGCGCAGGTGGGAATGTCCGAGATCGCCGTCGTGTGGACGATGGCGTCCGGCTCCGCCCGGTCGATGAGCCGCCGTATGCCGTCCCGGTCCACGCCGCGCAGCGACGGCGCGGCCACCGCCTGCACGCCCGCCTCGCGTTTCAGCGCCTCCATCACCCGCGCGCCCACAAATCCCCGCGCCCCGGTCACCAGTATCTTCACAGTCATCACCTTCATTCCTATTATACCGTATCCCCCGCCAAAACTCAATCGCCAATTCCCACTCGGGCGGGCGGCGCATCACCGCCCCTACTCCTGTTCCCTGTCCCCTGTTCCCTGTTCCCTGTTCCCAGCTCCCAATTTAACCCTCGCCGGATTGACGCGCCGCCAATTCCCCATTATAATCACGGCGAGGTGATTCCCATGAGCGGCATTCAGGCCTTTCTGAAGCGTAAGGACATACGGATCTCCCTGCGGCGCTACGGCATCGACGCGCTGGGCGCGATGGCGCAGGGCCTGTTCTGCTCGCTGCTGATCGGCACGATCATCGACACGATCGGCACGCGGCTGCACATACCGTTTCTGACCGCCACGGTGGCCACGGTGGCGGGGGTCAGCTACACGGTGGGCGGCATCGCCTCGGCCATGAGCGGCCCGGCGATGGCGGTGGCCATCGGCTACGCGCTGCACTGCCCGCCGCTGGCGCTTTTCTCAATGATCTCGGTGGGCTTCGCCGCCAACGCGCTGGGCGGCGCGGGCGGGCCGCTGTCGGTGCTGTTTGTGGCGATCATCGCCGCCGAGTGCGGCAAGGCCGTGTCCAAGGAGACCAAGGTGGACATACTGGTCACCCCGATGGTCACCATCGGGGTGGGGCTGCTGCTCTCCTGGCTGATCGCCCCGCCGCTGGGCCGCGCGGCCATGGCCTTAGGCCGGCTCATCATGATGGCCACGGAGCTGCAGCCCTTCCTGATGGGCATCGCGGTGTCGGTGCTGGTGGGCATGGCGCTGACGCTGCCGATCTCCTCGGCGGCCATCTGCGCCGCGCTGGCGCTGACCGGGCTGGCCGGGGGCGCCGCCGTGGCCGGCTGCTGCGCCCAGATGATCGGCTTCGCCGTGATCTCCTTCCCGGAGAACGGCTGGGGCGGGCTGGTCTCCCAGGGGCTGGGCACGTCGATGCTGCAGATGGGCAACATCGTCAAAAACCCCCGGGTGTGGATCGCCCCCACGCTGACCTCGGCCATCACCGGGCCGCTGGCCACCTGTGTGTTTGGCCTTCGGATGAACGGCGCGCCGGTGTCCTCGGGCATGGGCACCTGCGGACTGGTGGGCCAGATCGGCGTGTACACCGGGTGGGTCAACGACGTGGCCTCCGGCGCGAAGGCCGCGATCACCGCCTTCGACTGGCTGGGCCTCATACTGATCTGCTTCGTGCTGCCGGCGGTCATCGCCCCGGCCATCCACGCCGCGGTGCGCAAGCTGGGCTGGGCGCAGCCGGGCGACCTGAAGCTGAACTGATCCCATGAAAACGCCATGCCGCACTGCCGGCATGGCGTTTTCATGTCAGTCGATGGCCGCGTAGACGGCCCGTATGGCCTGCTCGTACCGGTCCTCGGGCACGCCGACCAGCAGGTTCAGCTTGCCCGCGCCCTGGTTGATGGTGTTGATGGGCACGCCCTCGCGGGCCAGCGCCTGCAGCACCCGCACGTTGGCGTCGCAGGCGTCGGTGGCCTTCTCGCCGATGACGGCGATCATCGACTGGCGCTCGGTCAGGCCCAGGTAGTCCGGCTTCAGCTTCTCCCGGATCTCCCGGAACAGGTCCTCCTTCCATGGCTCCAGCAGGTCGCCGCGGATCACCAGCGTGACCGTGTCGATGCCGGTCAGGCACTGCTCGAAGGGCAGCTGGCGGTTCTTCAGCATGTCCAGGAGCACCGCCGTGAAGCCGGATTCGTCGCTGACCATCAGCTTCTCAACCTGGATCACCGACATGCCGGACTGCCCCGCCACGCCGATGATCGGGTACTTGGTCTCCCCCTCCGGCAGCCGACGCACGATCATCGTGCCCGCGTCGCCGGGCTTATCGGTGTTTCGGATGTTGATCGGTATGCCCTGGTCCGAGACCGGCATCACCGCGTCGGTGTGCAGCACGGAGGCCCCCATGTACGACAGCGTGCGCAGCTCCCGGTAGCTGACGTACTTCACCGTCCGGGCCCCGTCCACGATGCGCGGGTCCGCCGCCAGCAGGCCGGAGACGTCCGTCCAGTTCTCGTACAGGTCGGCGCGTATGGCGGCGGCGGCCAGGCTGCCGGTCACGTCCGAGCCGCCCCGGGGCAGCGTGTGGATGCGCCCGCGCATGTCCGCCCCGTAGAACCCGGCGATCACCGCGTTTTGAAGCGGCCGCAGCGCCGCGCCCATCGTGCGCAGCGTCATCGGCATGTCCAGCGCGCCGCCCGCGTCGAAGCAGACGCACCATTCCGGGTCCACGAAGGTGAAGCCCAGGTACTCCGCCAGCAGCCGGGCGCACAGGTACTCGCCCCGGCTGGCCACGAACGCCCGCTCCGGGCCCGCGCTCAGGTGCCGCCGGAGCGCGTCGATCTCCCCCTCCAGCGAAAAGCGCAGCGCCAGCTCTCCGGCGATGGCCTCAAAGCGCGCCTTTACGGCCGTGAGGGCCGGCTCAAAGTCGCCGCCCGACGCCGCGGCGTCGCAGCAGGCGAGCAGCAGGTCGGTGACCTTCACGTCCCCGTCGAAGCGCTTGCCCGGCGCGGAGGCCACGACGAAGCGCCTGTCGGGGTCCTGGGCTATGATCTGACGAATCTTCCTGAACTGCCCGGCGTCCGCCAGGGAGGTCCCGCCGAACTTGGCGACCACTGTTCTCATGCGCACATCCTCCGCTTCCGTACCATGCACTCGATTCATCCAGATTGTAGCGCCTGCACCGCCCTTTGTCAATGCGATATTCGCGCCCGGGCGGCCGAATCATGATTTAACACAAACAAACGCTTTCGGGCGCGCCCCGCGTATTGACAGAGTGTTCAAAAGTGTATATTATGAACTTGTAATTGAACACGCAAAAGACGGGAAGGATCGAATATGGATCAGGCATTGAGCAGAAAGCAATTTGACCTGCTGGAGGCCCTGGCCCTCGCGGGCGCCGCGATGACCCAGCGGGACCTGGCGACGGCGACGGGGCATTCGCTGGGCACGATCAACCGCGTGATGCGGGATATGAACCGCATGGGCTATACCCACGGCGGAGCCGTCACGCCCGCGGGCCTGGAGGCGCTTGAGCCCTACCGCGCGCGGCGGGCGGTGTTCATCGCCGCCGGCTTCGGCTCCAGGCTGGTGCCCATCACGTTCAACACCCCAAAGCCCCTGGTGCGGGTGCACGGCACGCGCATCATCGACACGCTGCTCGACGCCTGCCTCGCCGCCGGCATCAGCGACATCGTCATCGTGCGCGGCTACCTGGCCGAGCAGTTCGACCAGCTGCTGTACAAGTATCCGATGATCCGCTTCATCGAAAACCCCATCTACAACGAGGCCAACAACATCTCCAGCGCCCTGGTGGCGCGCTACCTGCTCTCAAACGCCTATGTGTTCGAGGCGGACCTGCTGCTGTCCAACCCGAAGATCATCCGCAAATACCACTACCGCTCCGACTTCCTGGCGATCCGCAAGGCGCGCACCGACGACTGGTGCTTCACCGAGAAGAACGGCATCATCACCGAGGAAAAGGTGGGCGGCACCGACTGCTGGCAGATGGTGGGCATCTCCTACTGGAACGGGGCGGACGGGCGGCAGCTGGCCCAGGACATCGCGGACGTGTACGCCACGCCCGGCGGCAGCGAGCGCTACTGGGAGCAGGTGCCCCTGGTCTACCGCAGGGAGCACTACGCCGTGGAGATTCGCGAGTGCTTCGACGAGGACATCGTCGAGATCGACACCTTCCGCGAGCTCAAGGCCATCGACCCGACCTACGACGTCTGAGGCCGGGCGGAATACCGATATACAGAGAGGGGAGCAAGCCCATGAGCGGCAAGAAACCAGAGCAAAAAGACGGCAGCCTGAAGCGGCAGCTGTCTCCGATGCACGTGTGGGCCATCGCGTTCGGCTGCGTGATCGGCTGGGGGTCCTTCATCAACCCGGGCAAGAAGTTCCTGCCCAACTCCGGCGTGGCCGGCACGGCCATCGCCATGGTGCTGGGCGCGCTGGTGATGGTCATCATCGCGTTCAGCTACGCCTACATGGTGCCCAAGTACCCGAAGGCCGGCGGCGAGTTCACCTTCACCCGCATGTGCTTCGGCAAGCACGCCGCGTTCATCTGCGGCTGGTTCCTGGTGGTCGCCTACCTGACCAACGTGCCCATGAACAGCACCGCCATCGGCCTGATCGTGGACGGGCTGGACGGCGGGGCGGACATCCTGAAATTCGGCTTCCACTACACGGTGGCGGGCTTTGACATCTACATGGGCGAGATGCTGCTGGCCATGGCCGTGCTGCTGCTGTTCGGGTATCTGAACATCATCGGCGTGAAGAAGGCGGGCTTCGTGCAGACGATACTCTCGTCGCTGCTGGTGCTGTGCGTGTTCGTGCTGGCGATCTCCGCGCTCTTCAGCGCCAAGGCCAAGGGCATCAACATGAAGCCCGTCTGGGGCTTTGACAAGAAGGCCGCCATGGCCGCGGGCGCCACGACCCAGAGCCTGGACCCCTTCGCCCACCGCGGCGCGTCGGGCGTGCTGTCGGCCATACTGGCCACCTTCGCCATCGCCCCCTGGGCCTACGTGGGCTTCGACGCCATCCCCCAGGCCGCGGAGGAGTTCAACTTCTCCTTCAAGAAGGTCAGCTTCATCATGATCATCGCCATACTGTTCGGCTGCTTCGTGTATTCCTCCAACAACACGGTGGCCGCGGCGGCGCTGGAGAACTGGCCCGACCGTGTGATGGCCGGCGAATGGGTGCTGCTGGTGGCGGCCGAGGAGCTGCTGGGCGGCTTCGGCAAGGTGCTGATCGGCGTCGGCGTGTCCTGCGCGGTGCTCTCGGGCATCATGGGCTTCTACCTGGCCTCGTCCAGGCTGATGTATTCGATGAGCCGGGACGGCTATCTGCCCGCGTGGTTCGGCCGCGTGGACGGGCGCTACGGCACGCCGAAGAACGCCATGCTGTTCTGCATCGCGGCGTCGCTGTCCGGCCCGATACTGGGTCGCGAGGCGCTGGGCTGGTTCGTGGACATGAGCGCCATCGGCGCCTCCATCGGCTACTTCTTCACCTGCGCCTCCACGCTGGTGACGGCGCGCCGCTTCAAGGACGGCACGGCGTTCCTGAACGCGATGGCGCGCACCGGCGTGGCCTTCTCCGTCGCCTTCATGGTGCTGCAGCTGATCCCGATACCGGGGCTGTCCGGCGTGCACTTCGGCAGGGAGTCCTACATCATGCTGGCCGTGTGGATCGCCATCGGCCTGGCCTTCTACGCCGTCCAGTGGAAGCACTTCGGCAAGGGCGACTGATCCTGCGCTCAAGCCCCGCAAGCTCCGCCGCGCGCGGAGCTTTTTTTGCGCATTTTTCGCCAAAAACACGGTTGATTTTACACAGACATGTTAATATACATTGATCGACTGATCACACCCTCGGGGCGGCTCCGGCGCGACGGTCCGGCCCGTGAAGCGGGAGGTTCGCCATGTACTTCTACATCGACCCAGGCACGGGCAGCATGCTGTTCACGATACTGATCGGCGTGCTCAGCGCCGCGATCTACCTGCTGCGCAACGTGGTCATCAAGCTGCGCTTCGCCATGAGCGGCGGCAGGCAGAAGAGCGCCGACGCCGCCCGGATCCCCTTTGTGCTGTTCACCGACGACAAGCGCTACTGGAACACCTTCCAGCCCATCTGCGACGAGCTGGAGCGGCGGGGCCAGACGGCGGTGTACATGACCGCCTCCCCCGACGACCCGGCGCTGAAGCAGTCCTACGCCCACGTGCGCACGGAGTTCATCGGCCAGGGCAACCGGGCCTTCGCGCGAATGAACACGCTGAAGGCCGACGTGGTGCTCGCCACCACGCCGGGGCTCGAGGTCTACCAGTGGAAGCGGTCCCGGGACGCGCGGTACTACATGCATATACTGCACATGCCCAACGACGCTACGCTGTACCGCATGTTCGGCCTGGATTACTTCGACGCCGTGCTGCTGACCGGCGAATACCAGGTGCGCCAGCTGCGCAAGTTAGAGGCCCTGCGCAAGCTGCCCGAGAAGGAACTGCCCCTGGTGGGCCTGCCCTACCTGGACCGGCTGAGGGCCCGGCTGAACGAGGCCGGCCCCGCGCCGGAGCACCCCGTCACCGTGCTGCTGGCCCCCTCCTGGGGCCCCAGCGGGCTGCTGACCGTGTATGGCAAAAAGCTGCTGGACGCGCTGCTGAAGACGCCCTACCACATCGTGGTGCGCCCCCATCCCCAGTCCTTTGTATCGGAAAAGCCGCTGATGGACGAGCTGATGGCCGCCTACCCCGACAGCGAGCGCCTGGAGTGGGACCGCAGCAACGACAACTTCGAGGTGCTGCGGCGCAGCGACGTGATGATCTCCGACTTCTCCGGCGTGATCTTCGACTTCGCGCTGGTGTTCGACGGCCCGGTGATCTATTCCAAGACCGAGTTCGACAAGGGCCCCTACGACGCCTGGTGGCTGGACGACGAGCTGTGGACCTTCTCGATCCTGGAGAAGATCGGCGTGCAGCTGAACGAGGGCGACTTCGCCAACCTCGGCGCGGTGATCGACCGCTGCCTGAACGCGCCCGGCTTCCGCGAGGGCCGCGAGCAGGCCCGCCGGGAGACCTGGGCCAACATCGGCCATTCCGCGGAGGCGACCGTGGACTTTATGATGAAGACCCGGGAGCGCCTGCTGAACCCGCCCGAGTCGAATCCGAACAAGGACGCGGCCTGACATGAACCGGCGTGAGCCTGACCGCGCGGCGGCGTGGCTGCGGCTTCTGCTGCCGGCGCTTGCGTATCTGGCGCTGCGCTGGGCCCTCGGCCGCGCGCTGGCCCTGGCGTGGGCGCCGCTTACCGACGCGGCGACGCCGGCGCTGCTGCCCGCGGCGCTGTGGGCATGCCGCAGGGACGGCGCGCCGCGGCCCCGGTTCCACCCGCCCGCGGCCCTGCTGGGCGCGC